>JALCBQ010000175.1 GCA_028066335.1 Pirellulaceae bacterium | reverse complement strand
TTGACCCAACACAAGAGCAGTGGAGGCAACTCGCCGAGTTGCTGGCTAGGAAAGAACTCTTACCCATGTTTGATATTGCCTATCAAGGTTTTGGAAAGGGAGTTGCCGAAGATGTCCAGGGACTTCATACCGTTGCCGCTGCTGTAAAAGAGCTTCTTGTCTGTAACTCGTTTTCGAAAAATTTTGGCCTCTATAGCGAACGAGTGGGGGGGCTGACTCTTGTTTCGGAAACAGCCGAAATTGCGCAAGCTACCTTTAGCCAGGCCAAATTAGCAGTAAGGGCGAACTACTCGAACCCACCACGACACGGTGGAGAGATCGTTGTAACAATTCTCAGTGATCCTCAATTGAAAGACGAATGGCTTAGTGAGCTTGCCACTATGCGTGAGAGGATTCAGAAGATGCGCACCCTGATTGTAGAGACCATGAAAAAGTATTCGGACCAAGACTTTTCCTTCATTGAGCAGCAGCTTGGAATGTTTTCCTTTACTGGTCTGTCTCCACAACAGGTCGAGCGATTACAAAAAGAGCATGGTGTTTACATCGTTGGTAGTGGCCGTATTAACGTCGCTGGAGTTACACCAGCGAATGTTGAATCGTTGTGTCAGGCGATCGGCCAGGTGTTGTAGATTTCTCCAGAGTTCGTGAGAACACGTTTTTCATATCGGTTCTTTGTTTTTGTGACAAGGATAGGCCAATGGGGCAACTGGTGTTTCAAGTTACCGAGCAGGAGCTACCTCTTTTGCAGCGCAACCTGGAGACCGTATGCCTCAAGAACCGTTTTGGAGAGATAACTCCGTTTAAATTGCAGGTCGAAGGCCTTTTAATAACCTTTTACTTTGCGGAAAATGAGAGTCAGCGCCTTTCTCTCTCTTGGCCGGTCGGTTGCAAAACTGGGCCAGAAGATCATTCTCTTTCCTCTTCTGAGATATTTGCCGAGGAGGGGAAGTATCCATCCTTTTTTTTGTCGACAACGACCCTTGGAGTGAACGATCCGTCTACCCCTTATCTTCTCGTTGAGGAACTAGCCCGAAAGGGACTCTACCAATTAAGAGAACAGACCTATGTATGGGAGCAGGCTCAGCTTGCACTGGAGCCATCCTATTTTCAACGGTTGGCCCTGTTGGCAGAGCGGCTAGCTCTGGTTCTTACCGGCCGAAAGGAGGGGCCTACTGGCCAGTCGCTTCTTGAGGAAATCTATGCTCATGTTGAAACTCTCTTTGAAACATATGCATGCCAAGCGATCGGATGCCGGCAACAGACGCAGCCTAAACTACCGACCTTATTAGGGACCTTTGTGACCGTACCCAATGCGACCACCACACTGATGAGTGCCAAAGCATTCAATACGCTCATTGTGACCGAGAGCGATACAAACGAGCCCAAGGATGAGGATCCGACAGCCGAACATTTTTCGGAAAAAGTCTCACCCTTTGTCGATTCAGTGACAAAGTATCAGAAACAGGGGTTCAAGGTTGGTAGAGAAATCCCGATGGGCGCTTACTTGAGGGAAGCGTTGAAAAAAGATGATCTAGGTGAATCCACACCTCCCAGCCCATTATCCAAAGAGCAGGTTCAGGTACAAGCACAGGTAATCTTGGAGAAGGTCGATCGAATCGCCACCGTTTCCTCTGGCCTCTTTCACTTTTGGTTTCTTCGTCTCTTGGAACTCTCTTTCGAGTCGATGTGTGGGCAAAATTTATGCCTAACAACCCTTCTGGAAGTTTGTTCTCTTCTTAAAACAAAAAAGCCAAAATTACCAATCGTCCTGCAGCTTCCACCAACCTCACCTCATGATGACAAACCTCCTAACCCGTTTATTGTGGGAGCCATTGACGCCCTTTCTCGTTCTGAGATGGGAGACTGTGGTATTGGACTTACATGGACCTTTGAAACCTCAAAAGCATCAACACAAGCGACCTTTTTCTCGGTCCGAGATCAACTCGATTATTGGAGTCGATGGAACTGGCCTATCCTTATTACATTTCAACAGAGGGCCAACAAGGATGGGGACGAAATTTGTGAAAAGAGTTTGCTACTACTATTAAGGTATCTACTCTCGCGACCGGAAGTGTCAGGGATTTTTTTCGAGCCGATTGTAGAGCCTGGTGAAGAAGCCTCGGCAACTTTATCACCAACGATCGAGTCTCTGCTGCAACAGTTCCGTTCCAGGTATCTTTTATGACCGACCAATCTCGCTCCCGGCTGAAAAGAGCAGATTTCTCACGCAGGTTTCCAGCGGAACTACTTTCGGCCAAAACAGACCACACACATGTCGTCGAATTGGTCTGCTTCTCCCAAAAATTGTTGGACTCCTTGGACGATCTCTTCTCCCAAAGCTTCTAAGGAACTGTCATTCTCCGTAACCTGTTGACGTAATCGAGGTAGACCGTAGATCTCTTGTTCGGCATTCATACATTCATTGATGCCATCGGTGTAAAGGACAATCTGGTCATGAGAGCCAATTGAATAGACGGCCTGTTCGTACTCAAACCCTTTCATAACCCCAAGGGGAATACCGACTTCTTCTTCTCCTGGCTCGAAAAGCTCACCATTTGGCTTTCGAACGAGTGGAGACATATGGCCAGCATTAACAATGGTCATTGCGTGTTTTTCTGGGTCCAAAATAGTCATAACCAAAGTGACAAACCTGTCTTCAAAATCTAGGCTACTAAAGGTATTATTCAGGCGTGTAATCGCCTTGGCTGGATCGCTCTCACTAGCGAGGCAAAACCTTATTTCGGCAGCAAGTTTGGCCATTAGAAGTGCAGCGGCAATACCGTGCCCAACGACATCAGCAACGATAATGGCTACACGGCCTTCGGTCAAAGGCAGGTAGTCAAAATAATCACCCCCAATGTGGTTTGCTGGCTGGTAATAATTGAAAAAATCATAGTCGGAAAGGGCTGGCTTGGTCGTCGGTAAAAAACCGAGCTGCACACGGTGTGCAACCTCCAGCTCTTGTTCGACAGCTTTTTGTTGAACGGCTTCGTCGTGCATACGACCATTTTCGATCGAAATTGCCGCCTGTGCTGCAACACTGGCCAAGACCTCGAGATCATTTGCGTTAAAGCGATTTTTTTGATCGAGGGTGTCGATTTGAATGACCCCTATGACTTCGTTGTCACTATTAATAAGTGGGGCACACATCATCGAACGAATCCGAAAGTCGACGATACTTTGGCTCATCTCAAAACGAGAGTCCGTTGCAGCATCGGCTGAGAGGATCGCCTCACGTTGTGCCATAACCTGCTGCAGAATGGTCTGGCTTATACGGGCTGTCCCTTCATGGTTAGACTGTCGAAACTTTGACCATTTAGGGACAAGATGGCCATCTCCTTGTTTGAGAATGAGAAAACCACGGTCGGCCTGAACGAATATTTTAAAGAGACTATCAAGGACTTGGGGAAGGACTTCGTCGAGAGAAAGGACTCTCCCTAAACTTTTTGTAATCTCAAGAAGGGCATTGAGCTTTACCTCAGGACTGGCCGAATATTGGACCTGCCCCTCCTCATCAAGATCAAGGTTGAGCTTAGAAACAATAGACTCACCTCCAGTTGTTTGTCCATCATCAACCAATATCGCTGAAAAATTTGAACCTTTTGTAAAATTGTCCAGCTGAAGTCCAGATTTCACATTTGCAGGACTATCTGTCGGCTGCAAATGAAAAGAGAAATCCAACTCACAAATCGTTATTTTGTCACCATCTTTGAGAGGTTGAGGGTGTGAAAGAGGTTGATGGTTTAGCAACGTTCCATTACGGCTTTTAAGGTCTTCAAGGTAGAAGCCGTCATTCCCTTGGGAAATTCGTGCATGGTGTCGACTAACAGCACCCGCTGGCACGACAACATCGCACTCAGGATGTCTACCAAGAACATTCGGTTCATTATCCAGTGAAATACGTTTTCCTGTTTCGGGGCCGTTCACTGCAATAAGAAATGCCATTGTATTAGATACCTGCTTATTTATTTGTATTGGAAAGGGCCGGAATTATTCGAAACATCGTTATCGGGTTTAGGGCTTTCAAGGAAGCTTTCAAAATATGTACTCAAGTTTACCAAAAAAGAGGGTTGTTCGGAAAGTAGAGAGGAAAAAAACTCCTAGGCCATTTTGAGGATGAAAGTGTGTTAAAAAAGTGGTGTGAGCCCTTGACGGTCTGAGGAAG
>JALCBQ010000174.1 GCA_028066335.1 Pirellulaceae bacterium | reverse complement strand
GGATATGGTTGTCTAGGCGGTGTTGTTGTCTGGTGTGTTGCTAGATGATCGGTGTTGTCTTGGGTGATTCAGCTTTCTAGGTGATTGAGCCGCGTAGAAGATGGTCGTCTGGTTTGTTGTGGAAATCCCCCTTTCACAGACGGGTCTCTACAAGTCAGCCGGGTCTCTACAGGTCGGTTTTGCAAAAGCGAGCAAACCAACAACTGATCTGACCAACTGCAGGTTTTAGCAACTGGCAAGTCTGGGCGAATGGCAAACTTAGTAGTCGTATCTGGTAATTGTGGCTTGTAATCATAGCTTTTGGCAGTTCACGAGAATTACCATCGCAAGAACTACAACATTGACCGTTGCCACTTTAATTAGTGCGAGTTTGACTCCGATGACTTTCTACTTTGCCATCTTTTCGAATTTATAAAAAAAAAGAAGTGTTGAGAACAACACTTCTTTTTTTTTATCTTTTTAATCCTTCTGTTGGGTAGCAGCTTTTTCTTCTGGCCCCTCCCTTGCTTCTCTAAGGGGCTCCGCCTCTTCGGCTTCATTCATGTTGACAAGCTCCAAAACGGCAATCGGTTCCTTGATCGATTTACTCCGAGCATGGTTTTTAAGCTTCATGAGTAAGGATTCTGAAACTTTTTGCCCTTTACTGATAAGAATCGTCCCTTTATCGGTCTGAATGTGGTCGGCCAAAATCATTTCGATCATTAGCTCTCCCATAGGTATATAGCGAACCATCGCCTGTGGCTGAACGTGCAATACTTCTTGCAAGGCGTCTAAAACATTTGGATCGAACATTCCTTGTTGTTGTTTTAAAAGCATGATTGCTTCAATATTATTTTTCCCTTGTTGTACAAGGTGGTCGTATTCAAGGAGGACTCGCAAAATTCGGCCACCCAGTGGAATACTCTCCCCTGTACGATCGTCACCGGGAACTCCCTTTCCATTAAAATGTTTTAGTTGGTAGCCAACGGCCTCGGCGGCCCCTTCAAGACGGGCAATGTTACCGATTAATTTTTGTCCTGCAAGAGCGTGCGAATTATAGATAACCAGTTCTTTTGGGGTTAATTCCTCTCCCCGTGCCATCTTAACAATGATCTCCTCGTCAACCGTCACACACCCAATCTGTGAGAGCATCGCAGCAATTTCGTATTCCCATATTTTTTTGGGGTCAAGTATTTCCCCGATACTTCGTGCCAAAGGACGAATACGATTTGAAACCGAGAAACCTTCAGGACAGGCCATCGAGAGTACGTCGGTAAGAACCTTGACACTTCCCGTTAGTGTCTTCGAAATCAGATCCTTTTCGGCTGTAATCAGGCGATACTGCTCCAAACCTTGTTCAAGTGTTTTTGCCATTTTTTCGGCAGGACATGGTTTGCATAAAAACTGAAATACTTGGCCTTCGTTGACGGCGTCAACAGCCGTTCTTTGATCAGCGTTACCCGTTAACATAATCCGAACGGTATTGGGACTTACTTTTGTAATTTCGGACAACAACTCTAATCCGTTCATGTTTGGCATTTTCATGTCAGATACAACGACCGCATACGGCCCATTGGTCCGAAGTAATTCAAGTGCTTCGGCACCACTTGTGGCAACATCAAAACGAAAGAGCTTACGAAGTTGGCGTTGCAAACTACGACCGACATTGGGGTCATCATCGACGAGCAAAACCTGTTCTTTATTCACCAGCTTTACCTCCTAGAAAAATCCCGGCATCGCTTAGACAAAAGTCGATGTTTTTCCATTCTTCAACCCGGGTAAATAGGCCATTTTTCTTTAAAAATCTGGAATCCAAATTCATGAACCCAACATCATTTTGCAAAGGATCTTTTTGATTCGCTAAAACATCAACGATATGGACAATCGCTACCGGGCTCGTTCCGATAGCCGAACTCCGTAGTGGCTCATGATGAAAAGCAACGGCTTCAACAACGGCACTAGGTAAACCCCAAAGCGCCAGCAAATACCCACCGACATCGCCATGTGTCACCCCAAATAACTCAAGCTCCAATTGCCACAGTGGCCGACTGTTTGTTTTCGTTAGTTCAATAACATCGTAATATTCTTCTCTAAAACCGGCCGCAAAAACAAGCTTCCCAACATCGTGCAACATCCCAGCTAGCATGACATCGTCAACGAATTGAGCTTTTTTACCTTCGTACTTGGCAATGCTACGAGCCATAACACCAGTTCGAAGGCTGTGCATTGTTAACGTTTGCAACCACTCCTCGTACTCTTTTCCCAGCTCTTGTTGTGAAAAAATACCAACGGATAAAATCAACGACTTAATCAGATTTAAACCCAAAAGGCTCACTGCATGACCGACATCCGTTACCCGATGCGAAAGACCAAAAAATGAAGAATTTACAAGTTGTAAAATTTTTACCGTCATGGCGACATCTTGCGAGATAACCTCCCCCAATTCTTCGAAAGAAACATCGGGTTCATTGAGCATCTCGACGACACGACGATAAAGATTTGGCAAAACAGGAAGACTTTTCATTTGAGAAACAACTTCGGCCAAAGCAGAGTCTTCGAGTTGCTCTTTGAGCATCCAGGCACGGTTAACTGTATCTCGGAGAGTATCCGAATCACATGGTTTGGAAAGGTATTGATGAGCAGGGCCGACCGCCTGCAAAATCGCTTCTTCTTCTGCATGACCAGAAAGAACGATTCGAATTACGTTGGGGTGCTCTTTTTGGGCATGGTTGAGAAGTTGCAAGCCATCGACTCCTGACATTCGCATGTCGGTCACCAAAACATCGTATGGTTTTTGGCTCATCCTTTTGATTGCCTCTTCCCCTGAATCGACGAAGTCCATATCCCACTTATCTCTTAAAGGATGCAACATTCGACGTAGACCAGAAAGGAGCATTAATTCATCGTCAACAAATAAGATGTTGAGCATGGTCTCCCTCCCCTTCTTTCGTGATAGGGTCAGCTAGCAACTCTTCCGCCTCTCGAATTTCTGCAAAGGCTTCAATAAAAACCTCGTAAACTGCCGGGTCAAATGCTTTACCTACATCTTTGTCGAGAATCGCCAACGTCTGCTCGACCGAATAAGCCTCTTTATAGGGACGTTTCGAGCGGAGAGCATCGTAAACGTCGGTAATTGCTACGATCCGGGCTTCGATAGGTATCTCTTCACCTTTGAGTTGGCGAGGGTAACCCGTTCCGTCCCACTTTTCATGATGACAAAGAGCAATAACAGATGCCATATCTAATAGTGGACTTTTCCATTCGGGTGCCGACTGATCTTCGAAAGCTTCACTACCGATGAGTTGAGAACAGTTAATGAGCTTTCGGCCCAATGACGTTGTTCTACTATGGCCACGCAAAATCAAGGCACCAAGTTCGCAATGCTTCTTCATTTGCTTCCATTCACCAGCTGTTAATTTCCCTGGTTTGAACAAAATGTAGTCTGCTATACCGATTTTGCCAATATCATGCAGAGGGGCAGCCAAGGAGATATTTTCTTCAAATTCGGGCCCCAAGTTCATTTTTTTGGCGATAATTTTACTGTAATGCCCAACCCGCAACACGTGGTTTCCAGTTAACTCATCTCGAAACTCGGCCGCCTTGGCCAAACGCCAAACCAATTCCTGTTGCGAATTCGCCAGTTGCAACGTACGAGCCTGGACCATTTTTTCGAGTTGCTGATTTTGGGTACGTAGACGATCTTGAAACTCTTTAACCCGTAAAGAACTACGAACACGTGCCACTAACTCGGCCCGTTCGACTGGTTTGGTTAATAGGTCAGCCGCCCCCATCTCAATTGCCTCGGTCTTTGAGCGAACGTCGCTGTTTCCAGTAACAATAACGACAGGTATATCGGATGTTTTTGAGTTTTTCTGCATGAGTCGCAGCAACTCAAATCCAGAGAGGAAAGGCATGTGAACATCGGTTACAACAACGTCGATCTGCTCACTTTGAATTCTCTCCCAAGCACGAGTCGGGTCTTGCTCTAGAACACATTCCCAACTACTGGCAATACTCCGGAGGGCACGTGCATAAGTCGCTAGTGCATTAGCATCGTCATCAACAAATAGGATTTGAGGTTTCATTACCTTCCCCCATTTCAGTTGTTTTTGGCTCTTCTTTAAATGGAATACGGACAATAAAGGTCGTTCCCTCCCCGATTTCAGTCTTAAAGCGGAGGGTACCGCCATGTTTTTCAACGATCACTGACTGAGCGATCGCCAGGCCTTGGCCCGTTCCCTGGCCAACCTCCTTACTTGTATAGAAG
>JALCBQ010000173.1 GCA_028066335.1 Pirellulaceae bacterium | reverse complement strand
ATATTCGGCACAATAGATATCGTATTCGCCGGCACGTGTTGCCTGGAACCACGTTTTACGGTACTGACCAGGAACGACGTCCATTTTCAAGCGAAATGCAGGGATATAAAGGCTGTGCAAAAAATCTTCAGACTGGAGGGTTAGGCGAACTTTTTGGCCGACATAACAATGTAGTTTCCCTTCGACATCATAGACCTCTTCGTGGTCACCATGCTTGAATTCCCATTTCCATTTCGAGGCTTTAACGGTCACATCAATTTCACCGTCGGGGTTGGTGTTATAAATCGAAGTAAATCCCTCAATGCCAATAAAAAACATATAGACTAAGATCAAGCTAGGCAAAATAGTCCAAGTCACTTCGAGAAGGGTGTGGTGTGAAGGACTTGGTTCGGGTGCGACACCTGGTTTTCTTCGGTAGATAATGACGAAATAGGTCGCAATTCCAACAATCAGTGCGAAGAAAAAAGTACAAACGACCAAGATGAAGTTAAAGGCGTGGTCAATCTCGGAGGCATAGGTTGATGCCTGGACAGGTAGGTAAAGACCATCACCGCTTGTCGTTTGAGAAGCGGCATCTGCCAAGATACCAGTGAAATTTGCAAATAAGTTTGGTGACATAAAACTATCGTTTTGTTCGTGAAAATTAGTTTTGTTTTGGTGGTGGATTGAAAGACGAATCTGACTCTCTGCCTACTTTAAAGTCACCTTTTGGTTGAGGTGGTTTCTTTAGCCAATAAGGGGCGAGGAAGGCTAACATGAGAACGACTGTAAAACCTGCAGTGACCGACATAATCCGAGTTGCAAGGGGAGTGTACTTTGAACGCTCCGGGTCGTAGGTCCAGCAAAGTGGGATAACATAAGTATCGAAAAAACCACCAACTGTACCATTGCTGGTTTCAACGATCAGTTGTTTAAAAGTGCCAGGGTCGTAATTAAGGCCATTAAGATATTTGTAAACTCTTCCCTCTTGGGTACATAGTATAAATACAGCGGGGTGATTATATTCATCCGATTGGACATCGTAGTAATAGTTAAACCCGACAGTTTCTGCGAGCCGACTGATTGCCTCTTGGTCACCGACCCAGAAATTCCAGCCCTTGGTATGTGCTTTTGAAAGTTCTTTGGTTTCTTCTCCTGGAGAATCTTCATTCTCCGGTTTCGAAACATACTGACTTACGTACTTATCACGAGTCTGTTTCGCAATTTGAGGAGTCTCCCTAGGGTCAATCGAGATCGAAAGAAATTCGAAATCTTGCCCCGCTCGTTTATCTGTCTGGTTTAGAACCTTAAAGCCACGATTAAGCTGTTGGCTACAGAGTTTTGGACAAGAGGAATAGTTAAAGGAAAGAATAACAGGCCGCCCTTTGTTAAAAACTGAACCAAGACGAACTCTTTGTCCTTCCTCATTTGCAAACTCTAAATCGAGCCCAAGTGCAGCATCCGGATGCTTTTCAACCTCGACTCCTTGAATCTCTTTAATCGAGCCAGGGCGCTGAGGGACAAGGTTTTTGTTAATACGTTCCTTAGGGTGAAACTGACCATAGGCATCTGTACTGACCACTTCGGCACCCATAACGAAACCAACAAGCAGGCAGGCAATTGCCTTGACTGCTGTTTTTTTCGATAGGTAGAAATGATGGAACATAGTCGCCTCGGTCGTTCAGGTATTATCAAAAATAAAATTGTTACTAGCACCAAACCAAATTGGCAGGCTCTATTTATCTTTAATTTATTTAGTGATCTGTTGTATCGGTTTTGTGGGTATCGTGTGAGTATTCACCCACAACGAGCTCCTTGGCTTGATCTATCGGAAGTGTGTAAAGGTTTTTGTCTGCGTCAATAAGTTGAGGCTCATTCAATGCTTGTTTTTGCTCTTCTAAAAGGGCCGTCGACTTTTGAACTTTGAGGTAAGAACTCGCTTGATTGCTTTGACGCTGAACATAATAAAATGCAGTTTGGAAAATCAGGATACAAAGAACGGTCAAAATGCAACTAAAGAGAGCTGTCCATAACATGACCGGTATATTTACGTCGTCATAGCGTTCTTTTTTCATGGCTTGGTATCTCTTCTTGGTAGCTGCTTTGAATAATTATCTGGCGTTACAAAAATGAGTTTCTTAAAACTTTTTAAAATGATAACGGGTTAGTGATTTTCAAATGCAAGGGATTCGCCCAGGCGTGGATCTTGGATAGGAATCAAGTAACAGTTCGAGGCAATCTTTGCAAGGCTCGCAATATAAATCCCAAGAATTCCTAACATGTTGCATAGGTCAATGACGCCAAAGTGAGGCGAGGCGCCATGGCTGTATTCAGGGATAATAAGCCAATAAAGGTCAATCCAGTGCATGATTAAAAGGAGTATAGCAGCAGCAGTTAATAACGGTTTTCGGCGACGAGTCTTTTTTGTAATGAGCCACAAAAACGGAACCATAAAGTGGAAAAATATTAACATGAGGCTAATATATTCCCAGCCATTGTTTTGACGAATGTCGAACCAGCCGGTCTCTTCAGGAATACTCGCATACCATATCAACATATATTGTGAAAAGGCGATATAAGACCAGAAGAAGACAAACCCAAAGAGGTACTTGCCGTAGTCATGATAGTGTTCGATCGTAATAGATTTTACGAGCTTGCCATTTGCCTGAAGGTATCCAGTAAGAAGAATCATCGTGGAGAAGAACGAAGTCATGCACCCTGCAAAAAAGTAAACGCCAAACATCGTACTGAACCAGTGGGCATCTAGGGTCATAATGAGGTCGACAGCGGCAAAGGTGACCGTCAGAGCAAACAGAAGGGTTGAAGGAGCGCTGATTGCTTGCATTTTTAGCGTTAATTCTTTGTTGCCAGTCTGATCTTGCTCGAGTGATTTTTTGAAAAAGAATCTTGCTACGATCGCCCATACGATGAAGTAAATGGCGACGCGAATAACAAAAAAATTTGCATTTAAATAGCCAACTTTTCCCTGTAAAAGTGCATCGAGCTCTTCAAAGGGTTTGTTCCATTTGTAAAGGGTACTGTCACCCGAAAGAACCAATACCAAAATTGGTAAAATTAAAATTGACATTGGTAACAGGGCAGCCATTAAAATTTCAGCAATTCGGCGAACTGCAACACTCCAGCCGGCACGGGAAAGGTGTTGCATAATGACAAAAAAGAGGGCTCCAATGGAAATACTCAGACAGAACATTAAGTTCTGTAAATAGGAGAATTGAAAAAGAGACCTCGCCTCGGCATCACCTGCTAGGGTAAGGGCAAGTGAGCAAACAAGTGCCAAAACACCTGTTGCGCCAGCAATCAAGAAGATGTTACGAGCGGCACCGCTCATTTTTAGGTCGTCGTCGGGTAGTTCAACTTTATTGGACATATCGTTTAGGACTTTAAATTGTTCCCGAAAAATCGGAACGATTGCAAAGTATGAAATGTGCTACGGGTGGTAATTTTTTGCCTTTGTTTGTCGAGAACGGAAAACAAAAAAATTACATTTGTGGTTATTGTCGGAAATTTTATGTCTTAGTGATCGGTCGAGTGTTGCGATTGTGAGGGGGTTCCACTGTCGGTGGCGCCTAGTTGACTGCGCTGCAGTGCCTTAACGTAAAGGACGACAGCCCATCGATCTTCGGTCGATATTTGAGCACGATATCCAGGCATTTTTGCCTGGCCGTTGGTAATGGTGTTGTAAAGTTTACCTAACGGTTGGGTTAGTATTTTTTCGTCGGTGTACTTCGGTGGATTTGTCCAAATGGTTTCAATCGTCTTTCCAGAATCTAGTGAACTAGGCTTCTTTTCCATATTTTTTAAACCGAGGGCTCGTTGGTGAACAAGGCCAAGGCCGTCACCCGAAGCACCATGGCAGGCAACGCAATAAATATTATATTGTTGTTGACCACGTGCCATAAGTTCTGGAGTCACCTCGACCGGGAAGTGGTTTAGCCAGTCGGGCTCAGTCCCTTCAATTATCTCGTAACTGGTAGCGTCTTCGATCGTTGCACCCGTGATACCAGTCGCTAGCTCCATATCTTCAACGAGTTCACCACGGGCAACCGTTCCTGGAATTAATGGTCGCATAATTCTACGGTCGGCAAAGAGAAAGCGACTTTCTGTTTGCGATTTGAATTTACTTTGAAAGTCCATGTCAGGAATGGGGTGAATTCGTGGATAGTCGTAGGTTGTATACCGCGCCTGTAGAATTGTTAAAGGCAGAATTAAGGCGATCAGCGCTAATGCAATAAAGCCTAGTTTAATCATCGAGGGGATGGATTGCTCGCCCAACGGTCGGGTACAGGTTTCAATATTAACTGCCCCTGTTTCGTGAAGAAACTC
>JALCBQ010000172.1 GCA_028066335.1 Pirellulaceae bacterium | reverse complement strand
CTAGCAAGGTGTGGCAATGATTGGCGAAAGCGGTCGGCGTGCCGAATTCGAATTGGAATTTGTTCGGTCGATTCGCTAATGAAGGTATCGACGGTGCCATCGAGGGAAGTTTCGAGTTGACGAGCGATCGAAAAGCGGTCGAGGCCAACAAGACGTGCCTCTTCTTCGTCAATTTTCCAGGAAAGTTTTGGGGCCGTCTCTCCCAAGCCGGCACGGGTATGAAGAACGTCTGGTGTTTCGGCCATAACTTTTCGGACTTGTTGCCCAAGTTGACGCAAGGTCTCAAGGTCGGGACCAAAAATTTGGTACTCAACAGGCGCCTCAAAAGGGGGCCCTTGTTCGAGCTGCCTCGCAATAATCCTTGCCTGAGGATATTGTCGGTCAAGATTTCGCTGAACTTTCCGAATGATTTCACGGTAGTTGCCTGCCGAGTCTAGTTGAACGAGCGCTTGAGCGTACGAGTCTACATTTTTTTTGTCGTTTAAAAGGTTGTAGTAAAAAGGGGGAGCTGAACGTCCTGCAAACCAGTGAACCTCCTGGACTCCCTTTTCTTGAAGAAGAGTTTCCCGGATCGTTTGAGCAAGGGCACTCGTTGCACGAAGAGGAGTTTGGGGAGGCATTTCAAGTTGAATATGAAATTGATCTCGATCGGCCGGTGGAAAGAACTGTTCCTGGAGCGACCTTGCCTGAATAAAACCGACTAGTGGCAGAAGAAGACTCAGGCCAATGCCGAGCCAAGGGCGGGCAAATAAAAACTGCAAAATTCCTCGATAGATATTCGTCAAACGATCTGAGCGAAAACCGTGGGTCCATCCTCGTTTGAAAAAACCATCGCCGTTGGCCGGCTTGAAGAAATAATTCGCCAATGCGGCTGCAGCAGGGGTAATCGTCATTGCAAGCAAAAATGAGCCACTAATCGCCAAAACCACATTGATAGCAATCGCGCCGACAAACTCACCTGCACCACCTGGCATAAGAGCAATAGGGGCAAACGAAATCGCTGTTGTCAATGTCGATCCAAAGAGGGGAATGGCCAGCTGCGAAACAGCACCAGCAACGGCATTTCCACCAGAGGCACCGCCGCGCAAGCGATGGTGGACCTCGTCGACAACGACAATGGCATTATCAATGAGAAGTCCCAAGGCGATAATCAACCCTGTAATTGACATCTGATGCATTGGGATATTCAGAAAGCTCATACCCGTCAAAACAATGAACGAAGAGAGTGGCAAAGCCAGGCCGACGATAATCGCCGAACGCCACCCCATAAAGAAAAGGACCATCGCTAAAACAGCAATAGCACCAGCAGCAAGGTTACGTAAAAGTCCCGAAAGACGCTCTTGAACATAATGATTTTGAACAAAAATTGGTGTTAGGGCTAACCCTTGTGGTAGTTCGTTTTCAAAATCAGCGACCGTTTTTTCGACTTTCTCCATCCATTGATCAATTCGAACATTAGAATAAATATGACAACCGATTGCTATTGCATGTTGTCCTTCGATATGGACGATACTATTCGGAGGGTTTTTAATCGTTTTTCGAATTTCAGCGATATCACCGAGTTGGACTGTTTGCCCAGTCGTCCCGTAGAAAATAGGAGTTTTGCTAATTCGTTCGAGAGAATCGAGCTCTCCTTCCAGTTCGAGTAGAAGCTGGCTTTTTTCGCCGACAATTTTCCCTGCCGAAAATTTTGTATCAGAGTTGCGTAGTTGTTGCGAAATACTTTCGGTCGAAAGGCCAAGAGGGCTTATACGATCGGGGGATAACTCGACGATAATTTCTTCTTCCGGGTCACCATAGAGATCAATTTTTTCGGTTCCGGAGAGGTTCCGAATTCTGTCGGCCAACATTTTTGCTTGCCGCTTGAGGATTGCATAGTTGGGCTCGGTACTATGGTTCCAGCGAATAGTCGTGATATAAGCGTAGGCTTTGGGAATGCTGACCTCAAGATCAGGGTCGCTCGCATTGGATGGAAGATCGATTTTAGCATCATCTAGTTTGTCTCGAACACGTGACCAAATTTCGGCTTGCTCACTCTGGCTAATCTCATCAAGAAGTTCAAGGCCAATCGTTGAAACTCCCGAAAGTGAAGACGATTTATAGGTTTTAATCCCCTCAACCTCACGAATTTCATTCTCCAGCACTTCGGTAACGAGTGCCTCAACGCGGTAGGCGTCGGCTCCTGGAAAGAACGTCGTTACAAAGGCAAAACGCTCGCTCATAATGGGATCTTCGAGGCGGGGAAGGGCCATAAGAGCCCCTAGGCCAGAGACGACAATCAGCGAGATTGTTAAAACAAGGAGTCGTGGATTGTCATAGAAAAGGCGATTCATCGGTATAATCTTTGGAAGAGGTGCAAAAGGCTTTTGGGGGAGCGTTATGGAGTATATTCAGATTAAAACGTCGTCGCTTAGGTAAATAGATTTCTAAGGTATTATTTTGGCGAGGTGGGCAGACTTTCAATAATCGGTTTTTGAGGTTGATAAAGGGTGACTATTTGGCCGGGAACGACTCGTTCGACACCAGTAACGATGATCTTTTGCCTAGGCGAAAAGCCACCCGTTACCAATATTTCCGTTCCATTGTTTGCAACTTCTTCGACAACACCTTTGACGACAAGGTAAGTTCCATCTTCTTGCGAGTCGACAGAGTAACAGTCCCATAGCCCCCGTTCACTTTCAACAAGGGCCGAGACAGGAACCCAAAATGCTGCTTTGGCAAGTCGCTCTTTCACACTAATTTGGCAGCGGGCAAGTTCTCCTGAGACAACTGGTTTTTCTGTTTTCGGTAGACTAAAAATAACAGTTTGGGTTCGGGTAAGGGGGTCTAGTTTAGGAAGGATCGTTTTGACCGTACCAATGTACCTTTCACTGCCAATCGTTATAGGACTCGGTTCGCCGGCCTGGAGTTGATTAGCGAGTGTAACGGGTAGGCCGACCCAAACTTCGAACCCATCTATTTCTTGTATTTCAAAAAGGGGCTCACTCGGTGAGACAACGACCCCTTCGTCAAGAAATCGCTCGGTTAAAATCCCCGAGTAGGGGGCAACAAGGAGGCAATCTTCAAGGTTCAAATCGAGTGAATGGATTTGTGATGAAAGGACTGCAATTGCCGCCTTTTGGGCAGCAATTTTTTCTGGCCGGGTTCCGCTGAGCAATTCCTGATATTGGCTTTGGGCCCCTTTTAGCTTTGCTTTTAGGTCGTTGAGGCCGTATTTGGACTTGTCATAGAGTTCGTTGGAGATTGCCTTTTGTGCAAAGAGTTTCTCATGACGATCGAAGGAGAGTTGTTGTTGTTGGACAAGAGCCTCTAAGCTTTCGACAGTCGCTAGTGCAGCTTCGATCTTTTCGGAGCGAGCACCATTTTCAAGTTCAAGAAGGAGAGCCTGGAACTGCTCTTTTTGAGAAAGCAACTCGGCCTTTTTTGCCAAAAGGTGTCGCTTTTCCAGAGTTGCTAGGAGGTCACCTTTTTGGACATAATCACCGATATCGGTGAGAATCGATTCGACTTTTCCACCTCGTTGAAACCCAATTTTACTAAGTTGCCTTGGAGCGACACTACCGGTAAAAAAGCGGTCATAAGTATATTCGTCAATCAGCTTTATCTCTTCTGTTTTCACTGTAACCAGATCAGAATACTCCTCTTTAGTGGTATGAGACCCTCCTCCATAGAGGTAAAAACCTCCGGAGATCAACGTAATGACCAGAAGAAGACTGGCAGGTATTAGTATGCGCTTTGGCATGATTTGACCTTTCGTCAATATTGGCGAAAAAAATCTCGCCCTCTTTACGAACCAAAAGCTACCTTTCATGATCGCCACGTAAAGACGATTTTTTAAAAGGGCTCATCCGCTTTACGAAAATGATTACTCTGAATTGTTACTGGAGAAGTGTTTCGAGCTCCCGTTTCTCTTCAGGAAATACATGGTCTAAGGTCTCCTGGAAAACTTGGGTAAAATCGTGTTCGTGGGAGAGTGGTTTCCACTGATAACCGTCTAGCAATGCATTGTTGTGTCGCTTTAGGGCAAGGAACGGATCCGAAACCCCGATCTCCTGTAGCGATGCACTACTATCGATAATCATATGACCGCCAGAATTAAGAGACCATAACCCAAAAACAATATCTTCTGGGGTCATTGGTTCGGGAAGCTTAAAATCACCTTGAGCGATACCATCTCGTACGATCCCGCTAAGTATCGACATACAGTTCATTTCGCAGGTTCGCATGGTATTTCGCCTCTCCTGAGAGGTTTTATCCCAGATAGAGCTCATTCGAATAAGTTGCTCGACACGAAAGTGATCAGGATGGAGGCGAACGAAAACCTCGGCAGCGACTGAAATCGATACCAGCCGTTCTCGCGAGAGACTCTTAAACGAGGCGGCCCGTCGGAACATTTC
>JALCBQ010000171.1 GCA_028066335.1 Pirellulaceae bacterium | reverse complement strand
GCGCAGGAGGCAAGTGCCAAACCGTGGGCGACCTGGATTGAAGAGCAATTCCCTAAGGCACTTTCACAAAAACATTTTGTTCTCAGGGACTATCAGTGGATTTGTTTGGCCATTTTTGTCTTTTTGGGATTTGTCGCGGACTTGGCAACTCGGACAATTCTCAACGGGTTGACGACCTTCTGGATTCGCAAAGTCCGTGCAAAGATCGATTACAAGGTTCAAAAAGAGTTATGGAAGCCGGTCGGGCTTTTGTCGCAATCCCTCGTTTGGTACGGCGGGACCTCTTTACTCGCTTTACCCTCGTGGATTCTGTTGATTTTAGTCGTCGCGGTAAAATTTCTCACCGTTGTTGCTGCCGTTTGGACTGCGTTTCGGCTTATTGATTTATTGGCAAATTTCCTTGAAAACAAGGCCGACAAGACCGAGACGAAGTTTGACAACCTGCTTGTTCATTTACTTTCCAGGTCGCTTCGAATTGTTGCTGTCTGTATTGGGCTCGTGATGTTTGCTGACATTTTTGAGTTGCCTTGGACAGGGCTTCTTGGTGGTCTTGGTATCGGTGGTGCGGCAATCGCCTTTGCTTCTAAAGATGTCTTGGGGAACTTTTTTGGTTCGCTGACAGTTCTTTCCGATAGACCGTTTGAAATTGGTGACTGGGTCATTATGGGAGATGTCGAAGGTTCTGTTGAAACAGTCGGGATTCGATCGACCCGAATTCGTACTTTTTATAACTCACTGATTGTTGTTCCCAATAGTACCCTTGTTACAGCAACAGTCGACAATATGGGGCAACGTCGTTTTCGACGAGTCAAAGCAAAGCTTTCACTTACCTACGATACCTCACCTGAAAAAATTGATGCCTTTTGTGAAGGAGTTCGCGAGTTGTTACGGCGGCATCCTTATACACGAAAAGATTATTACCATGTCTATCTTAACGAGCTTGGTGAAAGTGGCCTTCAGATCCTCCTTTATTCTTTCTGGGAGTGTCCCGACTGGTCGATTGAGTTACGTGAAAAACATCGCCTTTACCTTGATATTATTCGATTGGCATCCAAACTAGGTGTCGAGTTCGCATTTCCAACATCGACACTACACCTTCATCAGACAGAAAATGAGGCTCCTCGTAGTGCTCTTGATCTCTCAGATCCTCAACTTACTGGAAAGAAAGCTGCTGCTGAAATTACCGGTCCACCAATGACTGGAAATGCCCGCCCCGGACCTGTCCTCTTTGAGGGGCCAGCCGATTTTCCCTCCTCATAGTGCTAGCGCAGGGAGGTAACTCAAGAAGATAGTAAATGTTAGAGAGTGAGAAGCAACAAGGGTAAAAGAATAAAAGAAAGCCCCTTGCTCGTTATGGCAAGGGGCTTTTTACGAATAGGAGTTATGAAGGTGATCGGGATTTTCTCTTTCGTAGGTTGTGTTTTAGGTTCCCATGTTTCCTTTGCGGAATGCGTCTGCCATAGCCATTGGGACAGCTGCTTCGGAGAGGACAAGGCGGGCACGGTTCGAGGTTACCTTTGCCTTTTGCTCTTGTTCAGCGGCGATCGCTTCGGCCCGTCGCTGTTCCGCTTTGGCACGGGCAACGCGGGTGTCGGCCTCGGCTTGGTCAAGGCGGAGACGAGCTCCAATATTTTCGCCAACGTCAATATCAGCAATGTCGATCGAAACGATTTCAAAAGCGGTCTGAGAATCAAGACCGCGCGCCAAAACAGCCTCGGTAATTCGGCCAGGCTCAGAAAGGACCTCTTTATGGTTAGCAGAGGAACCGATCGACGAGATAATGCTTTCACCGACGCGGGCAATAACGGTATCTTCGGTGGCACCGCCGATAAGTTGTTCGAGGTTGGTTCGAACCGTAACTTTGGCTGTCGTTCGAAGCTCAATACCATCTTTGGCGACGGCACTCAGTTTTGATTTACCACTTTGGCGTGGGTCAGGGCATGGAATGACTTTAGGATTAACGCTTGTTTGGACAGCGTCGAGAACATCTCGACCGGCCAAGTCAATTGCAGCAGCACGATCAAAGTCAAGGTCGATGCCAGCTCGATGGGCAGCAATAATTGCATGGATAACCCGAAGAACGTTGCCATTGGCAAGGTAATGTGCTGATAGCCGCCGAGTCGTTATTGCGTCAAGCCCTGCCTGAACAGCCATGATCTTTGCGTTAACGATGATTTTTGCGTCGACCTGTTGGAAGCTCATACCGATAAGGCTGTAAATAGAAATATTCGCTCTCGACATATAGGCTCTAAGCCAAACACTTCCGTAGTTGGCAAGAACAATGAGAACAACCAGGGCAAAAGCACCAGCGATAGCGATCGAGGTAATGAGTACTGGTGAAAATACCGTGTCTTCGGCCGCTAGAAGAAGAGCGTTCATCGTTTAAAGATCCTGTTGTTTATCATTAGTTACTAAGAGTCGGTATAAGAAGGGCTGAGGTAGAAGAGGCAATACAGCCCCATGTTGGGCGCATCTAAAAAGGTGAATCTTCCCTACCCTCCCCATCCTACAGAAAAATGGGTGGAGGTGGTAGTAATTTCTTCGCTGAAATTGCTAAAATAATGTTGTTTTAAAGGGGGGCTATTTAGCCAAGTTCCCTCCTCAGATATTTGACGATATGTAAACAAAAAATGGGTAGAGGCCATAAAGGATGCCAATACCCATTAAGAGGTTTGTTTTTAAAAAAAGGGAGAGTCGACTATTTTTTATTTTTATCTGAACCAAAGAACCCATTGAAAAGGTTGCCAAGGACATTGCCTCCTTTTTCAGTATTATCTGAGGACTTATTTTCCTCACCTCCTCTACCATTCATACGGGGATCGACCATGTCTTCGCTCCCCCCTTTGGCTTGCGTCCCCGGCCCACCGGTTCCACCCGGCCCATTGTTTCCTCTTCCCCTATTCATACGGGGATCGACCATATCTTCGCCACCCCCTTTGGTTTGGGCACCTGGCCCACCGGTTCCACCCGGCCCATTGTTTCCTCTTCCCCTATTCATACGGGGATCGGCCATATCTTCGCTTCCTCCTTTGGCTTGCGTCTCCGGCCCTCCGGGTCCTCCATTTCCTCTTCCTCTATTCAGACGGGGATCGGCCATATCTTCGCCACCCCCTTTGGTTTGGGCGCCTGGTCCACCTGGCCCTCCATTTCCTCTTCCTCTATTCATACGGGGGTCGGCCATATCTTTGCCACCCCCTTTGGTTTGGGCGCCTGGTCCTCCTGGCCCTCCATTCCCTCTTCCTCTATTCATACGGGGGTCGACCATATCTTCGCTTCCTCCTTTGGCTTGCGTCCCCGGTCCTCCGGGTCCACCCGGCCCATTATTTCCTCTTCCCTTACTATTGGTCTCTTCGAGGTTTGGAGGGAAGTTTTTGTCGTCTCTTTCGCGAGGGTTTCTGCCTTTAGTAATAGAGTCGGCGCTCGCTGGCTCAGCAGTGTCTGCCACTACTGGAGGCTCTGCTTGCCCGCCACCGAAAAGATTGGCAAAGAGGCCACTAAGGCCACCGCCACTTTGTTGGTCACCTGCTTGACCACCTCCGCCGCCAAATCCTGTAATTTGGTCGCCCTCTGGCAGTGTGTCAAAGGGGTCAACTTCGGGTTCTTCAGGGCTAATATCGGTACTGGCGATTGCTTCACGGAGATTAGCAAGTCGACTGTTAAGTGAGTTTTCGACTTGTCGATCGCCATCTTTGAGTTGAATCACTGACTCGGCACCCAGAATCGTTTTGTCCTTTTGTAGAAACGGGTTTGATGGGTCGATTTGATTGGTCAAACTGTGTTTGCTAAGGTCGATCTTCGGACGATCGGCATTGAGTAAAACGGTTTTTTCACTTTCTTTAAGCCTTTGGTATCGGATCTGCTCTTGTTGAGCTTTCCGTTTTTGAAGACTTTGACGAGCTTGGTTTCTCGCTGAAGTGATTTCAAGACGAAGTGGCCCCTGAATTTTTAGCAAGGTTTCGCCGATATTGTAGTAGTCACCTTTAAGGTTGAACTCTCGCTCGGCGCCATTTTGAAAATCTTGGCTGGCAGCCTCTTCGTTTCCAGACAGGTAGTTAGTCAAGCCACGATAATAGTGAGGGCGTGGATCTTTATCATTGAGAGCAATTGCCTCGTCGAAAAGGTCGAGGGCCTCAGGATAATTCGCTTTTTCGTAGGCGTGCACCCCTTTTCCGTAAAGGGTTTCAACTTGTTGGCGTACGTCTTGTGCACGCAGTGGCGTTACAAAAAGAGTTGCTGTTAGGCAGAAAAAAGTCACAATAGCACGAGCCATGGTTTGCTCCTCTTCTTTCCATTGCAAAAAATTCGGTTGTTTATTGAGAACCGCTTTATCAAAGACGGTCTGAAGTATTTGTTCGACAGAGCCAACATGGGGCTCGTAGAGGGACTCATCACACAGAAGGGGGCCTA
>JALCBQ010000170.1 GCA_028066335.1 Pirellulaceae bacterium | reverse complement strand
TACTTGTATTGCTCTGCGAACGATCGTTTTTCAAGAAGGCAAGGCTTATATCCAGGCCGGTGCGGGGATTGTCGCCGATAGTGTTCCCTCCGAAGAATATCAAGAGACCTTAAATAAAGCGCACGGCCTTCTCAAAGCAGTTATGTTGACCGAGTACCGTTTGGGAATGGTCGACGCCAGCTAGCACTTTACCTATTCCTCTACCTTACCAGGCGTAGGTTCATCCACAATAAAGTCGTATTTTAAACCTTTTTACCTTCGAAAACCTGAACTTGGGAAGGTTTAGCCCTTGAAGATTCGTAGCTGCGGTTTGGGCTGTCGTTGTGAAGTCGCCTCAGGACCGTCTGGGCGATAGATTTTTAATTGTGGCTGGTCGTGGTGTTGACCTTCGGATCGTTGAGGGGCATCATGCCTATCCTGTGCTGGGCGGTGTATTCGAATTTTTGGGGCGGTTGACTTGTTGTTCTCAGTGGCGACGAAAACAAAGCGCGCCCCATAGGTCTGCCCCTTTTTTGCTGTAAAGCTTTTTTTGTCTACCTTTTGAGAAAAACGCCCCTTGAAAAATCTTCTTTGAGAACAAAAGGCGATCTTCGGAAAAGGAAGGGAGGTTGCGTTGGGAAAGTGTAGCTGGAACCGTTTTTTTTCAGACATTTCATCATCCCTGACTTAATCTGTGGGGCTGGTATGTTTGCTAACACTCTTGCTAGCACTCCATTTTTAAAACCTTTTCTAGCCCACACACCTATTCTGTTTTTACAGAAAAACACGAAGGTCTTCGAAGAGGTGTGCGGAGTATAGCAGAAGAAAAGGTTGCTAGCATAGCGATTTTTTCCTTAAAATTATGAAAAGTGGAAAAGTTTTGTTTCCAAGAAAGCTCTTTCTGTGTTTTGTCTTTTGCCATACTCTTTATTTTTCCTGCTTTACAAAAAGGGTGGATTTGGAGGAGGTCAAAAGTTACAATTGAGGCCGTGTGTCGTTTTGGCGAAAAAGTATAGACTCGGTTGGGAGACTGTATAATGATTGTTGTTGTCGCGACGATTTATATTACACCGGAAAAAATGGAATCTTTTACGAAGGCATTTCAGGAATTAGTCCCGTTGGTTGTGGCCGAAGAGGGGTGTCTCGAATATTTCCCCGTCAGGAATAAGCCGACCTCGTTGGCAGCTCAGAGAGATGCCGATGAAGGAACCCTTACCGTTATTGAAAAGTGGGAAAGTTTGGAGGCCCTTGAGAGACATTTAAAGGCGCCTCATATGGAGGCCTTTCGTAAAGAGCAGGCCGATGCCTTGGGCGATCTAAAGGTTCAAATTTACGAAGCATTCTAGGGCTGAGGGTAGCACATTTCCAAATACCTGAAATTTGTGCTAAAGAGATCTCTTCACAGAGAGACTCTTATGTATAGGCCTTGTTGAAAGATCATGAAACCACTTATTCGCAGGAGGTAATCTTCGTGGTACGATCGTTTCTCTTCTTCGCTAAAACAGAGACGAAAGAGGGCCTTGATCTGACCTACCAACCGTGGGAAATCGGTCTTCTCGTATTGGCCGTATGTGTCGCCGTCTATATGGTTTTGAATTTGTTTTTTCGATTTGACACACGAAAAAAAAAGCTCTCTACAGACTCTCCCTTTTGTGAAAAAAAGGGGCTCGCCGCGTATGTGGCACTTCTGAAGTTGTTGGGGCCTAAGGAAGAGTTGTTCATGAAAGTCCACGTCGGTGCCCTTTTCCCAAATGAGCAGACCTTTAACCCGATCATCCCTTCCTTTGAAGATGAATGGTTTGACTTTGTCCTTTGTACTTTTGACTCATCTAGAAAGCCAACACCAGTCGCTGCCATTCAACTAGTAAATGAAAACGGCTTGGTAGAAGGGGCGCGCGCGGTGACCCAGGTAGTTGATTTGACGCTGCCGACAGGAAAGACGTTTGTTTATCTCGTCTCTTCACTGGAAGAGATTGCAGAGGCGCGCAGCCTCGACGATTTGTTCGCTGACTAAACGATGGGCAAAGGAAGAATATTGGGTGAAGTGGTGACAGCCGCCAACATGAGCTTCTGATTAGGGAAATTCAGGAGAGCTTCCCAAATTACCGATCCCCTGAGTCTTCGAAACTTTGTCAAGTCTGTGAATTGGAATCGATAACCATTTCTTAAAAAGACGATAGACTTTTTTCTGCTCTCTTTTGGGAAAGCTCCGCAGGTTTGTTCCGTGTGCACCGGTCGGATGGACAAGTTTGAGGGCATCCGTTTTTCCTTGAAGTTCGATCGCTGTTCCACTCCATGCGTCGAGTCCACCGTAGATATAAATAATTTTATCTCCTTTATTCACAAGCCAATCGTGAATGTCTTGCATGACCCCTTCTCGATAGGTCATGTCAACCCCCTTCGGGCCAAAGGCGAGATTGGTGGGGTTGGGAACAGCAGTAAGGAGACCTTCAAGGTGATCTGTTTTAAACCCATAGTACCCTAGTTCAATCATATGTTGATAGAAGGAGGCCTCGTACCGTTTAATACCACGGTCGGAATAAAGCTCGAACATTGAGGCCGAAAGGAGGTGCCGAAAGATCTCATCGTCGTTACTATCTGAGGTAGGAATTTTATCGACTCCAACGCCATACTGCCAAAATGCAAAGGGATATTCGACGACGGCATATTCGAAGGCGACATCGTAGCCGATGGAGAATTTCATATTCCGTCGCTGGGCATATTTTTTGAGCTTGGGAATTAAAGATTCCCGCCGCTTGAGAAGCTCAAGCTGAAAATTGGAAATTTTGGCACGACTTTCGGCTGTTCCTAATTTATTGAAAATAAAGTCATCAAGGCGAGGGTCTTCCTGGGCAAGGTTAATCGGGGCGACATAGGCGACCGTTGCATCGACATCGTCGGGGTAAAAACGACGGTAGAGAAGAGCTGTTTCACCCCCTTTACTGACACCAGTACTGATCCATTTGTTGGGAAAGAGGGGAGCCAAAAGCTCTCGAACGTGATGAAGGTCATCGGCAGATTGTTTGATCGTCAGATGTTTCCAAACGACCGGATTTGGAACAGAGAGGCCATAATATCGGTGTTCGACCGTCACTTGGTTAGCATCAAAAATCTCGGCCAGTTCCCGCTTACCACTCCCACTAGTTGCGTAGCCGGCGGTGATCATAACCATCGGTTTGTCTGTATCGACGACCGAAAGATAGACATATTGGACAAAAGTGCCACTCTCGGGATCTTCATGGTCGAGAGGTTGTGTTACTTTAAGGACGTATTGGTTTTTATAGTCACGGCTTGGGCTCTTTTTTTCGACCTCAACCCCGGGGAGTTTTTTTAGTTTCTCCAGCAAAGGGTCGTCGCTGATCGGCTTTATTGTTGTGGATTTGGCCGCGACGGCCATTAGGTTGGCAGGATAGCCTTGTGTTTCTAACGACTGCGTCTCTAGACGATCTGTTTTGCCGAATAAAAAGCCACAAGCAATAAGAGAGAGGCAACAGGAAAAATATCTAAGTGAGAGCCGATTCATAACAATAAGACTCCAATAGTTAGTAAAAGATAGAGGGAGCGTTTGGGGTCAGGAGGGTTATAAAGGGGTATGTCAAGTTAACCAGGGACAAGGTTGGGGTAAGATCGGCCGAACTTGTATTAGCTAAAATTCTTGCCCGTTGGACTCTTCGGTCGATTGTGGCTGGCTGTCTGGACAAACAATCTTGCTGCTATGGCCTTGAGGCTGGCCGCTTTGGCAGGATGGAGGGGTAGGGGAGCATATTGCCACAAATGTCCTCAGAGGATCATTATAATCGTCTTTTAAGGCGTTGGAAAGAGATTTTTAAAAAAGTAAAGATGTCAAGAGAGGACGCCCCGTGTTACAGAGGCAGGGATCAGAGTAGACCTGACCTTTCTAAAATCGGTTCATACAGATCGATAGAGCTGGTTTTAGCGGTTGTGCAGAGAAATTAGAAAATAAAAGGACAAAGATCGTTGCCAAAAGAAGGGATTTTCTTTTTGAAGGGTGACTTGTAACCTACTCTTGTATAGGAATTCTATTACCAGCATGCCAATAAAGGGTCCTGCTACAATGCAAAATCGACCAACATCAACCACATTCCCTGTCGAGTCGACAACAATGGCTCGCCCTTTTGTCGATCGACGAAATTATGAGCAGCCTTCGGAAGGACACAGTGGCCTTGAGCGACGGCAGTTTACCAACAGCCATGACGGTCTTTCAGAAGAAGGGCGGGAGCTCGCCTTAGCCGTAGACCAATACAAGCTTATGCATAGGCGACGTTTTATTACTTATGAAGAAGTTCTAGGGATTGTCAAAGAGCTTGGTTATGTAAAAAAGCATGATTAAGAGTCGTTCGTAAAAGCGACAATGCAAAAATAATAGAATGCACAAACAATATTTTGCCGAATTAAAAAGGACCTATCCTCCACAGCTCAAGTTTATGCGTGCCTATTAACAGGA
>JALCBQ010000169.1 GCA_028066335.1 Pirellulaceae bacterium | reverse complement strand
GCTATTGCAGCTAGAACGAGCTAGCCACAAGGGGATTAATGGGGGTTCACTTGGTTGGCACCTTTTTCCGCATTTGAATATATGCAGTTCTAGTTAATTTTGCGAAGAACCTATCTTCACGTTTTGCATCTTTTTGTGTCTTTTGGGCTCATTACAAGTCGATTTTCTTGGTGACCAACTCCTCAAAGGTGCAGAGTTCGTTGGCTGACTGTAGGTACCAGTTCCCTTTTAGGTGGACATTCAATCAGGTTTACACCATCTGCGATTCTAAAAAAAGTGAAGCAATTCTCTGTGCTGCCCTTGGTTCACGCTTACCATCTTTCGATGCTGCCCCGAGCGTGACCTCGCACACGGATAATTGCTTCACACTGATATTATCGGGTATGGATAGGGAGAAGTTAAAGTGATTATCCCCTCTTATGTGGGTTTTTGGGTTTACTGTAGTATTAACTATTCTTAATAAGGCTAACCCTCTATTAAGCAAGTAGTTACGCTAAAAGAGTGGGTAGGATCAGTGTTAGAAAATTCTCCATTTTGTAGATCCCCTGATCTTGTTTTGTAATAAATCTCTGATTTCTGGAAGAGGGCGTTCTTTTCTGAAAAGGTATGTTCGGAATAGAGTTTCTTATTTTGGGGAGGGGACAAGAGAGGTAGGGGGCTAGTAAGAAGGGTAGCAGAGCATTGTAAGTTGATGCAAAGAAGCTAGACAGCCCAGAGCTGTAAAGCCTGAAGAATCTTGGAATCGTCACTTTTCAGTTAAAGCCCCTTCGCCCATAATGAATAAAAAGAATTTCCAAGAGGGGTTCTCTTGATCCATTAACGGTCAAAATAGTCCTCCTTGGTATTACGTAAACCTTTCTTTCTGAAGGATTTTAAAAATTACGCCGGTCTATGGTTGAACTAAAATGGCAGAATAAAAGCCTTCTTAACTTGAAAATTGGTAAGGTCGAGATCGGTTTTCCTGTTGTTCAGGCTGCCCTTTCTGGTTACTCGGATTGGCCAATGAGGATGCTTGCACGGCAGTTTGGTGCCGGTTATGCACTTTGTGAAGTGATGCTCGACAAGTTCTTGATAGAGGTTAATACAAAACGTTCAAAGAACGGCCATCTGCTCTATTTGGAAAGGGATCACCCTGTTGGTGGGCAGCTGATGGGGGCCGAGCCAAAACAGTTTGCAGCAGGGGCTAAAAAGCTCGTTGAAGCTGGGTTTGACATTATAGATATCAACTTTGGTTGTCCCGCCAAAAAGGTCCTTGGACGCTGTCGTGGAGGCTTTCACCTTAGTCAGCCTAAGGTCGCTCTTGAGATCATTCAGAGGACCCGAGAGATTGTCCCTGACTCGATCCCTGTTACCATCAAAATGCGGCGTGGCCTTGATGATTCTTCGGAGAGCAAAGACCATTTTTTTGCTATTCTTGATGGAGCATTTGAGGCTGGTATAGCAGGGATTACCGTCCATGGACGAACGGTCGAGCAGCGGTATAAAGGGCCAAGCAATTGGGCCTTTTTAAAAGAGGTCAAAGACTACGTCGGTGACAAGATTATCCTCGGCAGTGGTGACCTTTTTACACCTAAAGATTGCCTTGATATGATGGCCCAAACGGGGGTTGATGGGGTCACTGTCGCTAGGGGTGCAATTGGAAACCCATGGATTTTTGCACAAGCCCTTGAGATGGCAAAAGGACGGCCCTGCCCCGATCCACCGACCCTTTTCGAGCAGCGCCGTGTCATTACCGAGCATGCGACACTAGCGACACAACTCTATGGTGACAGGGCATTTACGACATTAAGAAAGTTCTTTGTCCGGTACGCAGCGAGCCATCCTGAATATGTAGAAGTTCGAAACAGATTTGTCAAAGTAAAAAATTGGGAAACCCTGGAAGAGCTGTTTCTTGGTTTCTACGCATCGGATGGGCCCGGGGCATGGGCACCACCTGCGATTCATCAGACGCAAGGCTAGCCCCATCCTGTCGCCACAGGATGGAAGCTATCCAATCGGTCGGCCTTGTTTGGGGCGTATTGCGAAAAAGTTGTAAGGAAAATAGACCAGTTCGCGAATCTCCCAGCCTGCCAAACTAGTTGTTTAGCTGGGTTGTGACCACCTAATATAGTTAGAAAAACTGGTCGATTTTTCTCAAAAATAGAACAGTTTTTAATAGAAACCGACTTCTTTAGGCGACAAGATGTCAGTTACAAGGCAATTTGTGGCTTGGGAACCAAAGGCCCTTGAGAGAGGCCCAAGATACGTAGTTTATGTTAGAATGCGCGGTCTATGTTGTTTGTGCGATTTAAAAGGTATCCGAGAAACGGGGCGGTGGAGAAAAATTCTAATCGTTTGTTTAGTCTTGCCAGGTCTGAAAGGGATTTCAAAAGCATGGCAGGTTGTCAACAGTTTTAAGAGCCTTGTGGGATAACTGCTATCGATAGGGTAAGCCGAACCAGGTAGCTACCATCTACTTCAAAAGCGACCATAGTTTGTCGGTGTCGTTGCTTTCTATTGGTTGCTTTCTATTGTTAGGCGGCCAGTTAGATGGTTTTGCCAACGGGGCGAGGCCCCCTCGGTCGTGTCGATAGTATGTCGATCAGTTGGTCTCAGTACGTTGAGATGGCACTTAGGTTTCTTGTTGACCATTTTGCAATAGCGTTATGGGGGTAATTGCCACCTGTAAGGCTATTTTTCTTCTAGTTTCCATCACCGAGATCGAGCTGGATGTCGAGTTGGATATCCAGCTCGTTTGCTCCGTCGCTTTTATCTTTTTCGGTCTTGGAGTTCTCTTTTTTAGATTTCTTCTTAGAACCTCCGAGGAGGTTTTGTAACGCCTGATCACTACTGATTTCGTTGCCTAAGTTACTCTCGTTCGACTCGTTTGGCCCTGAATCAACGGTCGTAATATCGACAGAGTCGAGTGTGACTTGATGTCCATCGTTGGTCTCATCGGATGGTGGAATTGAATGGAGGTAAATTCCAGCACCGATAAGAGAGAGAAAAACAAGAGAGAGGCCGATTGTAACAGGCACAAAAAGAGGCGACTTCGTAAATTTCATGATTTGGGTCTTCCGTTGAAACGACGGGAAAAAACAAGGCCACCGTAGACTATCGGCACCGCAGAAGTAGAAAATTGCCGATTTATCTCCCAACCGTTAAATTTTAACAGGTTGGAGAAGTTCTTGCGAAAAGAAACTTTCAACAGCCAAAAAAAATGTCAAAAGGACCTCTTTTGCACAGGAGAGGGGAGGAGTTAGGCTCTCTCCGGGGCTTGCCAAAGGGAGGTGAAAAAAGATATATTAGGCTCCTGCAATCTTTATTACCCTCTCCTCCCGAGTCTTATTTCCTTTATATTTAGAGACGATTTTATGGATATTGCCGAGATATTAACGGTTTGGTTGATCCCACTGCTAACTTTATCAGCGATGGAGATCGTCTTGGGAATCGACAACATTGTTTTTATTAGTATTTTATCTAGCAAACTTCCCGAAGAAGAGCAGGCAAAGGGGCGACATCTTGGCCTGTTGTTTGCCATGGGGACAAGGATATTATTGTTATTTGGGATTGGTTGGGTCGTTACGGCCACGAATACCCTATTTAGTTGGAGTGACCTGGGAATTCATTTAGAGCCCCTGGTTGGCAAACACGATTTTCACGAAATCAATGCTGTCTCGGTGCGAGATATTATTCTGTTTTCGGGTGGTTTATTTCTTATTTGGAAAAGTGTTACCGAAATTCATGAAAAGTTGAGCCATCACGAAGAGGGAGAAAAGAAAAATGGTAAGAAAGCTAGCTTTCGATCGGTTATTATCCAGATAGCTATCTTGGACATTGTCTTTTCACTTGACTCGGTCATTACAGCAGTCGGTATGGTTGATGAGATCTGGGTGATGGTCATATCAGTGATTCTTGCCGTCGGTGTAATGATGGCTTTTGCTGGACCAATTAGCCACTTTGTTGAAGCAAACCCAACGCTAAAAATGTTGGCGCTGAGCTTTTTAATTCTTATTGGGGTTATGCTCGTTTCTGAAGGGGTTGGAACAGAAATTGAAAAAGGGTATGTCTACTTTGCCATGGCCTTTGCCCTTTTGGTCGAGGTTTTGAATATTCGGTTTAGATATAAACAAAAAGGACGTCTTCAAGAAAAGAGAGCCTAAAGGAGAGGTGTGGTAAATTTGTTGGACAGACGATTTTGGAAAAGCCATTCTTCCTCCCCTCCATGTTTTAAAAAAGAAGGGTGAGAAACATGACGGACAAATTGTTGCGTACCACTAATCCCTTTTCGGTTCATGCCGTCCACCCCAAGGTCTTCCCTTATCTCTATGAGCAGGAGGAGACACACGAAAAACTGTGGAAAAAATTTGCAAGCTTTGCCTGGCGAGGTGAGGTTGTTGGCCCCCATGGTACCGGGAAGTCGACCTGGGCCTATTCATTTGCCAAGTTTCTGGAAAGTCGGGGTGAGGTCGTTACCTTTTGTGCATTAGCAAAAGGGGAGCGTCGATTACCCTTCTCATGAGTGAAAAAGTATCAAGAGAACGCACGACAGAATTTTATTATTGATGGGTATGAGCAAAATGCTTGGTCGAGAAAATTCGCTCTTAA
>JALCBQ010000168.1 GCA_028066335.1 Pirellulaceae bacterium | reverse complement strand
ATTGTTACGCCGATAATCTCGGAGAATGAGATGAAAGAACAAACAATCTTCAAATAAAGCACCAAAGCCAATATCCCTCAACGTCTTCCAGCCTTTGATAACGCTCGTCCGATCACTGAAACCACACCAAATAATGGGCCTCTGGAAATCCCGCTTCTCCGCCAAAAAATATCGACTGTACCCTTGCAACAACGGACTTTGTTACCACAAACCATCCAGAAGCAAAGCTGGCAAGAAGGGGACTCTCAACAACTGTCCCTCTTGCAAAACGATTGGCCCTCCCACAAGCCTGCTCATCATCCAATCGACGACCACTCGGCCCACGGTAAGTCGACCTTTGGCTTTATCCCTACGACAAAAGATTTACTGCCTCCAGTTCATCGCGATAACTTTCTCAAACAATCGCTCTTTACGGAAAAACTTTCGTTTAAAATCGTAGGCGACGGTGTTCTTCCACGTATTCACATGACAAAATTCAGCACTCTTAAGGAACTCCTTGGGCCACGGGGCGACTTCTCGCAGCTACCGTAACACACCTCAAATGTGACCTTTTCAAAAACTTTTGTCAGGTTACTTTAAAAGGAGATCAACCACGACTGGAAAATGATCTGAAGTTGTTAAATCCAGGGTGTGACAGATAAAGGCGCGGTCAATTCTTGCCTCCCATTCTTTGGGAATCAAAATGTGATCAATCATTGTAAAAAGGTCTTCACTGTCAGCATGGCCGTTTTCATTTCGATCCCAATGAGAAGTATAACGATCTTTGAGGCGTTTTATTTTCTGAGCAACATTGATCAGCTCGTCTTCCGGGGTCGTCTGGTCATAGTTTTTGATCGTCGCCAGAACATCTGTTTTGGTTACCTGATCTGAATTGGCATCTTCGACTGCTGGATCGTAATCATTAAAATCACCTAAAACAATCGGGTGGTAACCTTTGGCTACGATCTTATCTCTAACGGCTCGAGCGACAATTTTTGCCTGCGCGGACCTCTTCATGTTGGATCTGTGATTATCAGGATTTGCAATAAGATGAAGTCCTAAAAAGCCAATCTTTTGGTTGTTAACTGTTAGGTAATAAAGGGCATTTCGACTAATCCCTGTCGTCTTGACCTCTCCATTTAGAACATAACTCTCTTTCCATGAGGAATCTTGAGGATCACTGGAGGTTAGAAGGTGAATCTCTTCTCCACTGACCTTATCAAGAGGGATTCGTGATAAAACCGCAATATCAAAACCTGTGTAGGTATCAGCTGACTCGACATGATAGCCGTGATAGTTAAGCCCTTTTTCTTCTAAAATAGAGACCAACAAATCTAGAGCTTCTCGACTTGTGACCTCTTCGAGGTTGACAAGATCGGGAGAAAGGGTCTCAATTAACGTGGCAATTCGCTCAGCGTGTGCCAAACGGGCCATGTCCCACCGATAACGCTGAAGCTTGCTTGCACGACTCCTCGGCGCAGCGAGGTTCTCAACGTTAAAGGCAACAATTCGAAAAGGGCGCTCCTGGCCAGAGGCGACACCCAGTGGAAACATCCTTCCTGCCAAAGAGATCACCAAGACGATTAAAAAAACAGTAAGTGGTAAACTGGCAGAAAATAGAGGATTGTGTTGAATTCTCATTGGGTTCATTGGATAAATTTCCTTGATGGCTCATTAGTTTTGGCTCTGTTTGTATCAAAATAGACCTTTTATTCTAGTTTCCTCTTCAGATTTTCTCAAAAGAACGGCCAAGAGAACGGAGAGAAATACTTACTTTTTTCCCCGTTGATTGAGAATTCTTGAGCATTCCGTTTGCTTTTCAACTTAAAAATCGATAAACTCAGGTTTATTAATACATCTTTTGGTAACCCCTCCTATGAACCTGCCCTCTTTATTTCCTGCCATTTTCTCAAAGGAACCATTGTCATGAAGGCCTTAAAGACCTTTTTTGTGTTCGGTGCTCTCTGTTTCCTTTTGCCTCTTTCCCCTGTACAGGCGGCCTTTGCCGGCACGGTGGATACTTCCCAACATCAAACCGATGACGACAAAAATTGGCTCCAGTGGCGTGGTGAAGGACGCCAAGCCCATGCTAAATCAACTGGTCTTCTTTCCGACTGGAAAGAGACAAAGCCCAAACATCTTTGGACAGGAGAAGGTGCAGGGTTAGGTTATGCGAGTCTCTCCATTTCAGAGGGGCGTATCTTTACCGTTGGAAATTACTCGGACAACCAGGGGATTGTCGCGTTTTCCCAAAAAGATGGCTCGCTACTTTGGCAGACAGAGTTAACCGACTCAGTCCCTGACCATAGTTATGTAGGAAGCCGTGGGACTCCGACCATCTCAGGTGATAAACTTTATACCGTTACGAGTAACGGTGCGATCCATTGCCTAAAAGTTGACGACGGTAAGGTCGTCTGGAGCCGCGATTTCACCGATTGGGGTGGCAAAAGCATGTCGGCGTGGGGTTTTGCTGAATCTCCCCTTGTCGATGGCGATCATGTTATTTGCACTCCTGGTGGTGCAAAGGGGCTCCTTGTTGCACTCAATAAAGAGACAGGTGAGACGGTTTGGTCGTGTCAATCGAGTTTTGACCAATTGAATCAACGCCAAAAAGAGGGAGCTGGCTACTGCAGCATGGTGATTTCAAATGCTGGTGGTATCAAACATTATGTTCAACTGTTTGGGCGTGGCCTCGTCGGGGTCCGTGCCTCTGATGGCGAATTATTATGGCACTATGCCGGGATATCGAATGCCTCGGCAAATATTCCAACCCCAATTGTTGTTGACGATTACGTCTTTGCCTCGAACGCTTATTCGAGTGGAGCCGCTCTTTTGAAAATCTCCAAAGATGGTGAAGGGTTAAAAGCCGAAGAAATCTATACGATGGAAGGGCGAATTTTTCAAAACCACCACGGTGGGATGGTTCGTATCGGTGACTATATCTACAGTGGCCACCGTCAAAACAACGGTATTCCTATCTGTATTGAATGGAAAACGGGAAAGGTTCAGTGGGGTGGTAAGAAGCGTGGAGCAGGGCGGGGATCGGCTGCGATCCTTTATGCCGATGGTAACCTGATCTATCGTTATCAAGATGGCATGATTGCTCTCATCGAAGCGACCCCAGATTCCTACAAACTCAAAGGGACATTCAAACCAGATTTCCAGGAAGGAAACACATGGGCTCACCCTGTTATCGTCGCTGGAAAACTCTATCTTCGCGAGAACGATAAAATTATGTGTTACGATCTCAAAGTGGCTCCAGACGAAGGTGCTAAATAACCCATAAATGGCTTTGGCCAGAAAATCTGGGGAACTAATTCGACCCTCTAAATAGTTTCTGTAGACAAAAATAGCTTCCCTCGACAATGGATAATTCTTGCAAAGGCTTTGCCAGTGGCAAAGCCTTTGTTTATTCGTCTCCACTTTTACCTTTTTTTGAAAAATTCCGGTGTAACACTTTTGGAGAAACAAAGGGAGAAATAATCCCTTTCTTATATTGCCCTATTCGAAAAAACCTTTCACAATAACCTTCTCTTTTCTATTCCCGCAAGGCTCCTCCTCTTTGACCGTTTTACCCCTTTAAGCCAAACATGTATGCCACCTCTTGAACTTGAGCATCTTTTTATTGATGAAAAGATCACCTTAACCCTCTTCCCAGCTTGGGCAACATGGAATAATTCGACCCATACATGGAAGCTCCATCTCCAAGGTGTCCTGGCACAACCGGGAAAACTTAGCTTGCGCCGCAAAGTCTTGTTGCGACTCCTCAAAAAATTAATGCACGCCGATGTAACCGATTATTCATCGCCCCATTTCAAAGAGCTCGTCAGCGGTTTTCTTCAGGACGGTATGCCCAAGCAACAGATCGACATTCAGTTAGGTCAGCAAAGCTTTCCACTTGCCAAACGATCGAAAAAAAGTGGCTATTTTTCAGGGAGCCTCTCGCTCGGTGACTCCTTTTTTCAAGAAATGGCCTCTGATAAAAATAGAGATGACCACCAGCATGGGCCCAAGCACTCGCCTGGCCCCAAAGCTTCGACCATAGAGCAACCACAGCCAACCTCTCAGCTAGGTCACCCTTCTTTACAAAACCTTATAGCCAGACCCCGATTCTTTCCCGATCTTGCTAAAACGGCCCCAATTCATCGCCTTTTCCCGGAAGGGGTATCTGTCATTTCAGATATCGACGATACCATCAAGGAGACGAATGTCCTTGAAAAGAAGGAGCTTTTAAGAAATACTTTTCTCAAACCATTTCAACCGATTGAGGGTATGGCGCAAGTCTATCAAGACTGGAAACGACGAGGGGCCGACTTTCATTATATCTCCTCGAGCCCTTGGCAAATTTACCAACCACTTGGGACATTTATTTCTGAATTTCAGTTTCCGACGGGTACGTTTCACCTTCGCTCTTTTCGACTAAGAGACCATTTGCTCAAGCGATTTTTGTTACTTCGACAACGGGGAAAAAGTCGTGCGATCTTGGCGCTTCTTGGAATGTTACCAAAACGGCGTTTCATTTTGGTCGGCGATTCAGGTGTGCGCGACCCTGAAATCTATGGCCGGTTAGCTCGTAAATACCCGGAACAAATGGAAGCGATTGCTAGACGCAA
>JALCBQ010000167.1 GCA_028066335.1 Pirellulaceae bacterium | reverse complement strand
GCCAAAGAGTTTTATATCCTAGTTACCGGTCTTTCGACATTGCAAAAAGGGGCTACCAGCGACCACTTGAGGCAACTTGCTATCTTGCAATTAAAAGCGATCGAAAAGTTGGGAGATTCTCTAACGCACCTTTCTCCCCAAGATCAATATACCATTCGACTCGCCAATGTGGTGGCCCAAAAAGAGACTGGCAACACTAAAGAAGCTCTCCTTCTTCTTGAAAACCTTACGCAGAGCTTCCCGAAAAGTTTAGCGGCCCAGGCCCTTCTAGCCGAGACTCTGCAACAGACCAATACAGCACCGAATTTGGCAGCCTCACTTGATAAATTTCGACAGCTCACACATAAGTGCCGACCAAACACCGAACCATGGTTCCGAGCAAAATATGGTGTTGCTCGTACCTTGTTACTACAAGGGAAAAAAGAAGAGGCCGCCCAAAGAATTCAATACTTACAACTTACCTCTTCGGCATTGAAAACTTCGACCTGGAACGACCGATTCGGCCAACTTTTACTGGAATGCCAAAATAAGTAATTCCCAGAGACTTTGCCTAGTCGTCTAAAAGCAGGTCGATTGAAACAAAAGATTTGTCTAAAAGTCCGTAGGCTCGTTTCGAGATGGGTTGCTCCACGCAAAAGCTGGAACGACTAAAATAAATACCACAAAACAACAGACTAAAATCAGTGAATGAGCAAACATCCTGTTCCACCTCACACAGTTACTAATACTTGAAGACTCCATCCATGGTATCGACCTAGATCGCTCGCATCCTTTAAAGAAAACGGGGCATGGAGAAGTAGAACTGTTTCTTGTCAATTTTTTTCTTAAAGTGGTTGCTAGTTATATAGAATGGCTAGAGGTCTTATTGACCGGTATTAAGGCAACACCGACAACGGACAGAGCTAAACCGGCTCCTAATGCTAACATAAGTGAAGTAACGATCATTTTCTATCCTTCCATAATGATGAATTATTTTTACAACAAGGTACAGTCGCAGATACCGTACCAATTCCGAAACACCCCGCTATTCTTTACCTGGCTCTCCATGTTGTTAAAATAGGGAGAAAATGCAGCTCTCTCTTTCCTGCCAATCTTTATCTTTTGTTATCATTTCGACGACACCTATAGTGTGGTCATTCTGTTGACATGTTCAAAAAGGGCTCTTGCAAGTTCGAATTATCCGAATGCCTTCGATCACTTTAAGTGGATGTTTCACCTTTTGGTGAAAGATTTTGTACTTTGCGTCTCTGTTTTTGCTTGTTCCCCTTTATCTGATCTATTCGGGAGATCAAACAATTGGTATCGTAGTCATTGAGAAAGCTGGTTAAAACCCAGCTAGCCGTTTCTTCCTTTTGAGTTTCAACTTGACGACGAAAGCATATGACCAAGAGTCCCAGGCGAGCCACGGCACAATCGTTGGCTGCCAAGCAAAAATCGATTTCTGTCAGTGAATTTTTCGCAAAAAACCGCCACCTTTTAGGATTTGACAATCCTCGTAAGGCACTTCTAACAACCGTTAAAGAAGCGGTCGATAACTCACTTGACGCTTGTGAAGAGGCCGGCATCGTTCCCGAAATTTGGGTTCATATTGAATCGACTGGAACGAACCGTTACAAGATTGGCGTCCAAGATAACGGCCCCGGAATCGTTAAACGCCAGATTCCACTGATTTTTGGGAAACTGTTATATGGCTCGAAATTTCACCGCCTCCGCATGAGCCGTGGTCAACAAGGGATCGGTATTAGCGCCGCCGGCATGTACGGGATGCTCACGACGGGCAAACCAGTTAAAATCGTCTCAAAGACTTCTCCTCGAAAACCGGCTCATTATTACGAAATTCAAATCGATACAAAAACAAATAATCCCGAAATTCTCAACGGTAAAGGAGATGGTGTCGATATCCCCCCAAACGATCTGGGGCGACAATACATAGCCGATCACGGAATTGAATGGGTTGCTCAGTATCGGCCAGAAACAGAAAACGACAAACCCAAAGATCTTCGTAGTGGCACAAGAGTGACTATTGAACTCGAAGGAAAATATCAAAAGGGCCGTGGTAGTGTTGACGAGTATTTGCAACAAACGGCAATTGCCAACCCACACGTTGCACTCCACTATCTTGATCCAGAAAACAACCTCCACATCTACTCAAGATCAACGCGGCAAATTCCACCAGAGCCAAAAGAGATTAAACCGCACCCTTACGGTGTCGAACTAGGTCGGCTCATGGCGATGTTTAAAGAAACGACCGAGACAACAACAAGTGGTTTCTTAACAACCGCCTTTTCACGTGTTTCGAGTTCGATTGCTCGAAAAATCTGCGAAGCCGCAGAAATATCTACACGGGGAAACCCAAAAAAGTTTGGTCGTGATGAGGCCGAAGCGGTATATAAAGCAATTCAAAACGTTAAAATAAGCAACCCATCGACTGATTGCATTTCGCCAATTGGCGAAGAACTTCTCCTAAAAGGGTTGCATCAAGTCGTCCCGGGTGAGTTTTATGTTGCTGCAACACGGCCGCCAAGTGTCTATCGCGGAAACCCTTTTCAAATTGAGGTCGCTCTCGCCTACGGAAGTGGGCCCTCAATGAAAAAGCTAACCCATGATGGTCTTCTTGAGATGTTGGCTGAAACCGATGCACGTACTTTACGCCAGTTCTTATTGACTTCGTTTGATGGCATTGGCAATGAGGGCTCTGAAAAAATTCTTAAAAAGGCCGAGTTAACCCCAAGAAAATCGCCTCAAAAACTTGGAAAAAAAGAACTACAAACCCTTTTTGAGGCAATGAAAAACATTAACCTTAGTGAGGGGCAATCAATGCAGGTTTTGCGGTACGCCAACCGCGTCCCTCTCCAATTCCAACAAAATGCTTGCGCCGTTACCCAGACCGTTATGAGTACCAACTGGCGTAGCTATGGCCTGAGCCAGTCACGGGGTTCACTACCTAGTGGCCCTGTCTCTGTAATGGTTCATATGGCGAGTGTCTGGGTCCCCTTTACAAGTGAATCTAAGGAAGCGATTGCCAGCTATCCCGAAATTCAAAAAGAGCTACGGCTCGGCCTCCAGGCGGTCGGCCGCAAGCTCGGCATGTATCTCCGGCGACGCCTCAAGGTTAAACAAGAAGCCGACCGACGCAACGTCTTCTTACGCTATCTTGGTGAAGTCGCTTCGGCCATCAGTACCCTCAATGGAGTCGAGCAGAGCGAAATCTATGAAAAACTGCTCGTCGTTGCCAAGGCGAAAACGGCCGACGCCGACATAAAACTGGACGAAAGTGGCAAACCTCTCGTCGATGAAAGCGAAATTGATCTTGGTGAAAACGTTCTTATTGTAAAAGACTAAACAGTTGCAATTCAAGTTTTTTCCACTCTTCTTAAACAATCACTCCTCCTACACACCAGGATAAAACTCATGGCGAAAAAGTCGACAAACCACTTTGTCGAAATGACCGAAAACAGCAAAGTCGAACTGACACCAGCTGATATTCGTGCCCTTGATAACCTCGTCGGCCTTGCTGACATGGTTGTTCAATCGGCCAAATCCAAGAAAGACCCCAAGGTTGAAATCCCGTCTCGTACCCTCTCAAACGTCCGTTATAACAAACGAAAACGGTATATTGAAATGGGAAAAAACAAAACCAAACGAGAGTTATTCAACCTTTCGCAAGCTAAAAGCTACATGCAAACAATGCTTGTCAGTAGTGGCTGCAAGCAACTCATAGAACAAGGAAAATCGACGAGCATTCGGGGACTCTATTACCTTCTAAAGCATACGATTGAGGGGACTCGAGAAGAGACCTTTGGCGATCAGAACGAATGTGACCCGATTATCGAAGATGTCGAAGTACTACTCAATACTTTGCGAGAAGAACTACACCTTTATGCCCAGAAAAAGGGTGACATGGTTGGGATGATCACTCTACGTGATAAAGGCGACGAAATTGATTGCTCCAAAATGGGATCCGGCGGGTATGGTATCCCTTCGATTGTTGAGCCCGATACAATTGAGTTCCTCAAGTGTAAAGCAAAATTTATTCTACATGTTGAAAAGGGAACGGTCTGGCAACGATTTAACGAAGATAAATTTTGGCAAAAACATAATTGCATTTTAACCCATGGCGGTGGTCAGCCCTCACGGGGTGTTCGCCGTTTGCTCAGCCGCCTACACAATGAATTAAACTTGCCAGTCTATTGTGTTTTGGATAACGACCCCTGGGGATATTACATTTACAGTGTTATCAAACAAGGCTCCATTAACCTTGCTTATGAATCTCAACGTATGGCTATCCCTGAGGCCAAATTTTTGGGCCTTCGCAGTATCGATTATAATCGGTGTGGTCTTTCACCTAGTGTGAAAATTGCGCTCAACGACAATGACCGTAAAAGAGCCAAACAGATTGCACAATACCCGTGGTTTCTGGGTAAAGCCAAATGGCAAAAAGAGATTAACAAAATGCTTCAAAATGACTTCAAGCTTGAGGTCGAAGCGCTCATTAGCAAAAATGTCAGCTACGTTACCGAGGTCTATGTCCCTGAGCGGCTCAAGGCCAAAGATTGGCTCGACTAAGGAGTCTCCCAAAGCTGCTGCTGCCAAAAAACTTACGCTGCTAAAAAACTTACACGGACTCCACTTTTACAAATAGGAGTAGGTGGAGGGCGTCTCCAAACGAGGGAGCCCTT
>JALCBQ010000166.1 GCA_028066335.1 Pirellulaceae bacterium | reverse complement strand
CGATAAAGAGGTAAGGTTTTCCCTCCTCGAGGTACGATCGATCGAGGGAGAGGTGACGCATCCCACTATCGACCCCCTCTTCACTAACGAGATCGACCTGGTCCATCTCGTGGCGAGAATCGGCGATCCCTGTCCGTTTGAAAGTATTGTCGGACCAATCGAAGGTCTTATAGAGGCCATCACCCGTCACTTCGGCAAGGAGGGCCGAAAGAGGTTTGGCACTATCGAGGCCACCAAAACCACTAACGGCATGTGCCGAGAGATAGATCGTCGACTCGGTCACCGAGAGATCGATCACCGTAAAGGCGTGGGCATTATAACCGATCGTCACAATAAGATCCTCCATGAAAAAAGAGAGAAGGCTTTCCCTGGTCTTAGAAAAGACCAAAGGTGCTACTTCTCTCAATTATTGCGAGATTCTCAAATTGTCAATGGCAAAGGGGGAATTTTATGGGAGTATTAAAGGTTTTTGAAGGCTGTGCTAACACTCAGAATAATCTGATGTATGGAAATAAAAAATGGCCACGTCGCAAAGGGGTGCGAGATGGCCGTAGGGCAAAGTACTGTTGCGCGTACTCGTGCCAAGGCATAGTAAAAGAACCACCCTGATGAACAGGGAAGAGATAAGTTAGTCGAATAGCAATATAAGAACATTTTATTTCAGAATGATATTTTTAAGCAATCCGGGAATAAATACTTCCCGATTGTTTGATATATTCTAGGAATTTTTGTGTCGAGTCAATATCTTTAAGGGTAACCGATGGAATCGGGACCAGAAACTCTATGTCCACATTGTATATTATCTCACCAAGATAAGAATTCTCTTCGAATCTTACCGAGTACCCGTTTTTAAGAACAATGAATACAGTTTGATACCCAGTATAAATCTCTGAAATTATTTGGTTCTGAACGCTGCTTGTATAGACACTTTCATTGTAATCTTCGCTTTTGCTGTACTCACCTAATTTCAACGCTAACTGAGATATTTTACAGGGTAAAAAAGTTTTTTCAGACAGATCAAAAGAATAGTCTCCGGCCGAGGTGCGGAGAAATCCACAGACAACCGCAACCTCTTTGCTAGATTGGTCAAAAGATTGCCAAGTAACTGAATCGGGATCTTTATAAAGCAATTTAACATCGAAATCTTGGTCGACATAAACAATTTCGTTTAGCGTGGCACCGATAAGTTCTTGCATAGTTTTGTCTTTCCGCAATGAAATATTTCATGAAATGTACTGGGGAGCCTAAGGTACGTTAATTAGTTATGTATAATGGAATTGCCGTTTTTCGCCTAGAATGGGGAAAAACAGCCTGGAATGGGGCCAAATTTCCCATTCCTTTGGCTAAATCTAGATCGACCAGGATCAACGTATTGTGGAGACCTAGGGGCGGTGTAATAGTCATACAAGTTTTTGGTCGCCTTTTCTCCGTAAATATAACCGCCTATTCCTCCACCTAGAGTTCCTACGACACCTCCTACACTCCCCCCAATAGCCCCTCCTAGCGGACCGCCCACTAGGGTACCAAGTCCAGTCCCTGCTGCTCCAAGAGCCTTGCCGCCAACCCAAGCCCCAGCCGCAGCCCCTGCCCATCCGCCAGATTTCCCAACGATTTCCCTTACTTTGTCTTTTGCATAGTAAATATCATAAGCATCCCATACAACCCCGAGAACAATAAGGACTCTTCCGCCACACTTTATATATCCCTTTTGTTTTGAAGCAAGGCTCATTTTGTAAAAAAATTCTTCTCTCCCCGTTACACCATAATGGCCAAAGAAGTGCCGAAGTTTAGCTTGAGACGAATAGTTCCTCATTACATTATTTGGGTGGTCGCTAAATTTAATGTTGTCAATATCTAATAACTGCAGCTTGAGGTTTTGCCCTTTTAGAACTACATTTTGATTCTTGCCATCTTGATCCACCATAATTTTAATGACATCATGGTCTAAACGCTCCAGAAATTCATGAAGCGCATATATTCCCATCATTTCTCTTGTTTTTCTTGGAATACTCAGAGAATATTGATCTGGATCCTTGATACGATGAAACATTTCATAGCTAATTTTGTATGCATTTGAGAGGTCAGGCGCCTCAAATTTCATATTAATGAAACAACCAGAATTTTTGAGCATATTCGCTTGCCCCTTACACCCCTCCGGGGTCTCAATGACAAACCAGTTTAGGTTTCCACTGGGAGGACAAAATCCTTCTTCGATAATACCGATTGCTCCCGAAACATTCGTTCCATGCAGAAGGACAGGGTTGTCAAGGCATCTCAACCCCCACGGATCAGTCCCATTAACACTTGGATAGTAGGCGTAGAGGTTCGGGCCATCGAGATCGGGTACCCCCGACGAAAGACCGAGCCCGATCGGGTCTCTCTGTAGCCAGATACCGAGCTGTTGATGGAGGTAACGATTTCGATTGTACTGTAAACCGATACTAAAGTCAACTTCTCGACCCGTATAAAGATGATTCCACCGATAGTGGCTCCGGGATCCATTTATTACATTTCATACTATGATAGATATGAGAAAAGATAGTACAAGATCCTCCATGAAAAAAGAGAGAAGGCTTTCCTTGGTCTTATAAGAGACCAAAGGAACACTTCTCTCAATTATTGCGAGATTCTCAAATTGTCAACAAGGATGGGGGAGGTTTTGGGAAGTGGGTGGAGTCCTGAGACCCTATTCTTTTAAGAAGGAATGATTTGGGAAAGTTAAGGCGTAGCCACTCCGGGAATTTACTCTGAAATTTAAGAAAAGATCTTTACATATAATTTACCTTGACTTCAACCTAGAAGTTGAGTACGATGGTTCTCTCTGAAATTGAACTCCAGTGATTTTAAGTTTAGGCAAAACAATGAAATTCCCACGATTCCGGTTCGGCGTGAAGTTGCTTTTGATTTCCATACTGGTTATCGATGTTATCTGTGTATTTTTGATTATACCCATGATGCATTTAATCGCACCTAATCTGCTATCGTCCTAGGTAAATGATCGGTATTTCTGCCCTAATAGTTTCCACATTATATAGGCGTTAGGAGAGGTGCCGTATATTATCAAGGCAGGCATCTGGTTAGACTGCATTTTTTAAGTTTTATTTTTAGGATAGTAAAATTAATCATGAACCGCATTTTACCCCTTATCGCTTCCATTTCATTTCTTCCTTTTACCGGGTGCTTTGAGTCGAGTGAAACAATTAAGGGGTCCTTGAAAGCTCCAACTGCAAAAACTGTCGCAGGCGTTAAATTAGAGCCCAAAAAGTTTTTTAATGGTAAATTAGAAGCTCTTGTCCCTGAGGATGTTGAAGAGTTCTCTATCATTAGTGTAGATAGTTCTATAAAAGGGTTAGAACCTTTGAAAGAAATGAATCTTGAGAAAATGTATCAAGAGCAGAAAGCCAGGCTTCAAGAAGAGAGGACAAATCTTCAGAAATCAATGATGGATAAGCGGAACTACGTCTTTACGAATCTTAGCAAAAATCAGTACGAAAACCTAAGTTTTTCAGAGGTTAAAGATGCAATCATAATTTCGATTGCTAGTACTCCTTCTAATGAGTCATTAAACGAAATGATTAATCGCTTAATCAATCAAAATAAAGCGTTACGAAAGAAGGATTCTCCAGAGGAAGAGCAGATCTTTGCTGGACCAGAAACGTTCAATGGAAAGAAATGGTGGTATCAAGAATTAAAAACAGGGAACAAACATTCGTTTATCTGCGCAACTAAAATAGATAGTGACATACTGGTATTCTTTATTACAATTTCGGATGATAGCAAAATGGAAAAGCCGGTTAGGGCAATTATCGACTCTCTTTACGTCTCTACAAATGAATAAAAAAGCGACTATGCTTTACACAGAGAACCCCGGCTGCTCAAAAGAGCGTGCCGGGGTTCTAGTAAAGTTGCTGGTACCTGTTGGTAAAAGTAGAAAGCGAATTTTTCTATAGTAATATTTTCCGTTTTAAGGTAAGTACTGTTATCTAGATTCATGGAGATATTTTAAAGATAAATTTTTGCACAATCATTTACTCCAATTGAATTGTAGGAACCATTTCCTCGCAATCTATAACCATTTGTACAAATTGTTGCTGAATTACTTTTGAGTGCAAAAATACTATGGTCCCTGTAAAAAATTGAGACTAAAATTATCTCGACGACTGACATGGCAGGACAACAACCACATTCACTGAGGTAATCATGCTTAAGACTATATGCTGTTGCAAGAGTGTATATAGAGTCATCACTGGCCAATCCGCCATACTTTAAATTGGTCATTACATTTTCAATAGACAAGTTAGTTATTTCATTGTTAGAGTAATCCCAATTCACTATCCAGTCGTTGGACATTTTTCCTTCTGATATTTCTACACCATTCGGCCTTATCTCTCTCGAACCGTGCAGGCATAGTGGTTGCTTTTTGCTCGTCCAAACAACTTCCTTACCCCTGGAATTTCTCTCTGTCAAATTGCCACATGACCCGGTGAGAAAGTTTACAACAAACCTTTTATCATATCTTATAGACTGATGTGCCCAGTCCATATCGCTCCAAATATCGTTGATTGTTTTTCCTGACAAACTTCCCAAATTAGCATCTACTCCATTTGGTCCTGATACCGCTACTGTCGTTGCAGATGTAATTATAGAGGAAAGAAGCGTGGCACCTGCTGTGATTAGAACGGCAGTTAGAGACACCCCTTCTTTCCCCTCCGGATCAGTCCCATTGACATTGGGATAGTAGGCGTAGAGGTTTGGTCCG
>JALCBQ010000165.1 GCA_028066335.1 Pirellulaceae bacterium | reverse complement strand
GTTATGGCCGCCTCCATTGCGGCGTAGTCGCACGTTTTTATCTGTTTGGTAATGACACCAAAACGGGAAAGGTGGTTGGTGCAAAAGTCTCGCGAACGACGATAACACTCATCAAAAAAGATAATCTCGTCACCCTCTTTGAGTTTTGCCAAAAGAAGGCAAACAAAAGCCGACATACCAGTTGAGAACAAAATACCATGTTCGGCCTTTTCAAGGGCGGCCAGTTTGTCTTCGACGACTTTTTCACTAGGATTTCCATAGCGACCATATTCCTCCCTGGTTTGATCTTTTTCAATATAGTCAATAATCGATTGGGTGTCGGGGAAGGTGTAGGTCGAGGCACAGTAGATCGGGTCGGTGATCGAACTAGAGTCCTTTTGATGAGCTTCACCGGCGTGGACACACTCGGTGCCGATTTGATAATTGGGTGAAGTGGATGTTCTTTTCAGAGTCATTATTTTTTCCTTAAGGAATAGGAGAATATTGCACAGTGGAGTAAAACCGGCTGAGGGTGGGCAAAAGCAGTCAGCCCTTTGGGAAGGGTTTCTATCTTTTTATTTTTGCAAAAAACAGAAGCGCCATGCGCAAAAGAAAACTGCCTTCTCTTTTTAATAAAAAAACTGTCGGTCGCTACAAACAGGGAGAGTGGCAGCGAACACCTCTTTGGATAAAGAGGGCAAGAGGCTCCTTGATCCTTCTGCTGGCAAGTTTTCCCGGAAGAGATCTTTTTTCAGGTCGTTATCTCAACAGCCGAGCTACCAGCACTCCTGAAACCACCCTTCTTGGGTGGGGTCCAGTTTTAGCTGGGTTTAGACCTTCAGCTAAGACCGGTTGCCAAATAGAGAAGCAAGAATTACAAAAACAGTCGATCGATTTTTGAAATTCCCTTGTAACCTATCGGGCAAGGAACGATGATAACAGACTCATTTTTCAAAAAGAGAGGGTAGCACACTCGCCCTGTCAGCTGAGTTTCCCGTCTAGATTTGTCTTTTGTCTCTAGACCAGCGAGCTGGCTCTTTGTGAAAAAAGGGGAGGCTTTTACTCAAAGTAGAAAACCACCCACCGAAAAAGGGAATCTCTTCGATGAAATGACTGGCTCTTTAGCAGTTTATACAGGCTGCAAGCGGCCGCAAATCCCTTATTAAGCATTGCTTAAGTCGAATCAATCGTAACAAATCGGGACCTTATGTCAATTACCAGCTTCTAGAATTCTCCCGAAATAATATTCTATAAAAATTCTTTCAGGCGCGCCTTTCTTGACCTTGCGGGAGATAATTCTTCACTATATAAACAAGATAGTGATTCTCAATCTCATTAGAAAGCTCTTTTCTTAGCTAGCTCTTTGGCCGATTTTCCAGAGGATGCCAGCAAAAACCTTTTTTCAAGGAATGCTGCTATGTCTCTGTCTCTACGGAACCCAAAGAGGGGATTCACCCTCGTCGAATTACTCGTTGTTATTTCAATTATCGCTATTCTTATGGCACTGCTGTTGCCCGCCGTTCAAATGGCACGACGTTCTGCCTCTCGTATACAGTGTGCCAACAACCTCAAGCAAATCGGTTTGGCAATTCATGCCTACCACGATTCGAATAATGAGAAGTTGCCACTCGCTTCGATATGGCGGACAAAGTATTACAGTACCTTTACGGCAATTTTACCATATTTGGAATCGTCTGCTCTTTACAAAAAGTACGATCATTCGCAGAGTGCTTTTAGCGAGTACAACAAGGAAGTGTTGAGTCAGCGGGTTCAAGTCTATTTATGCCCAGCTATGTATATACCTAGGGTGGTCCCCGATTTAGAGAGGGGAGAGACGGGGGCACCGAGTAGCTATGCGGTGAATGTCGGTACCGACAGCGCTTGGAACTCCATCCATAATGGTCCCTTTGTTTTTAGTGATGAGAAACATACAGGCTTCGCCTCAATCCGAGATGGTCTTTCGAATACCCTTTTTGTCGGTGAATTAGATTATGGGCTGGAAAACTATTATTGGAGTGGCACCGAAGAGGTAAGAGGGGGTGTCGTTCAATGGGGGATTGGGTATCCCGGATATTCCATTGCAACGACTCATGGGATTTTTAATAGCGAACGTCTCGTAACGGGATATAACGAGTTTCAAACTTTTCGTAGCGATCATTCTGGTGGGGCGAACTTTCTTTTAGGTGATGGAGGATGCCGTTTTATCGCCGATTCCATTCATCCTGATATTCTCGATGGTATGGCGACAAGAAGTGGAAAGGAGGTTACCACCGATGGAGGAGCATAAATACCCGACCTTTTGCAAAGCTCGGACTTTAATAAGAAGGGAGCTCTGGTCTAGATACTTGCCCGTTATGTTGCCTTTCCTTATTCTGATGAGTGGCTGTGGGGAGGCCGAGGCACCGAGGGGTGATGTTCAAGGGCTTATATTGGTTCAAGAAGAACCGTTACCCTCTGGAGTTATTCGATTTGTGCCATTCTCAACAGAAAGTGGTTTACCCGAGGTAACGGGAACAATCAAAGATGGTCATTATGCCCTTAGTGGCCTTGAGGCTCCCGTTGTCGGAAAAAACAAAGTGATCATTGTCGCCGAAGAGGCGATGGATCCTCGATGGGACGACCCACTCTACTTTGCTCAGGTTGAGGACCAGGTACATCGATCAAGAAGGTTCAAAAAGCAGACTGTCGAGGTATTGGCCGACCGAACAAATGAGTTTAATTTTTCTTTCAAATAACTCTTGGTGAACCAACATTCGTAAAGAGAAAGCTTCTAAAAATACTTTTTAGAAGCTTTCTCTTTACATCTTTCCAGGAATACTGCAAAATGAATAGAATCAGGCCAGCCTAAGAATGTTCCAGGAATCGATTGCCACCGAGTAGCTATACGGTATGAATATTCCCTGTTTTACGAAAATTGCCCTTTTGGGCATTGCTCTTTTTTTATGGGGCAAGGTGCCGCCACCTCTCTTTTCGCAAAAGCTCCAAAGTAAGAAAGAGAGCTCTCTTGCATTAGATCTTCTGGATATTACGGAGATCCAACAGAAAGAGGCTCGGCAGTTTGTTCGTGATCTTGCTTCGGTCGAATTTTCAGTTAGGGAGCGAGCCCAACAAGGTTTAAAGGCGATTGGGCCCGGAGTACTCCCCATTTTGAAAGAGGGATTGTCTACTTCGGATCGTGAGGTTCGGTTCCGTCTTGAGCAGATTCAGCACTCTCTTGGGGAAGAATATTTTAACGTTGCCTTGCTACGTTTTCGTCAAAATAAAGAGCTACCTCCCGGTTTTGAGATTCCTGGCTGGACAAAATTCCAAGAGATCGCCGGTAGTTCAGAGGGTTCGCGTTCTCTCTATGCTGATCTTGTTGATGAAAAACCTGAGTTGCTAAAGAGAGCTTTTAGTGATTCAGAAAAATTGGGACCTCTCTTAACAGAGGCTCTTACACAGGCACAGGCCTGGCAATACGTTGATGCCAGTCAGCCCCAAGAGGTTGTTTTAACGTTATTATTTCTTGATTGTTGCCTAGAGGGAGAGTTGCCACTGCAGTCGGCAAACCAGTTACAATACTTCTGCAATCAGCCGGTAATGCGCAAGCTTTTTACAGAGACACGTAAAAATGAAAAAGATCGTACTCCAAGGGCAACGGTCGTCAAGAAGTTATTTGCACATTGGCTCTCTAAACCGGCTCCTCCGCTGTGCCGCCATTATCGGGCTGTTTTAGCCGAGCAAAATGGTTTTCATGAAGCAGCTGTTCTGCATACAGTTGCCTTTTTAGAGAATGGGACACAACAAAGCATCCCTCAACTTGTCCGAGCTTTTCGTATCCTTGTTCAGTATAGCGATCTTAAAAAGCAGGGGCAGCTTATGAGCAAATTTCTTACCGATAAGCGGGTTTGTAGTAGTGGTGTCTCGAGGGATAACCGAAAGTACAATCTTAGCATTCAGGTACGAGACCTTGCCTTGGCGACTTTGATTGTCATTCATGATCAAGATTTCAAAGAGTACGGTTTTTTGCCACTTGAAAAAGGGGAGAAATTTGGTGACCACCTTTTTCTACAGAAGTACGGGTTTGAGAAAAACGAGCAAAGAGTTATCGCCTTGGAAAAGTGGAAAGTGTTTGCGGAATCGCAAACGAAGAACGGGATAGATAAAGAGGGGCTGTAATGTCCCCCTCTTTTTCACACGGGGTACCATCTCTTGCTCTGGAAGCCAAGTTCTACTGAACTACTTTGCCTTAACATTTTGTTTCAATAACGGCTGGGAAGGAGAGAGCGGCAGAGGCTTATTTTGTGAACTTCGCAAAACGCCATTGTGGGTTCCCTGTCTCATCGATTTGGCGTTCGACAACAATGGTGGTTTCTATCGTTTTATTGTCAGTGGTAAGTTGGTAGCCGAGCTGAATCTCGTCGACTCCTCGATGGGAGATTGATTTGAAGAAGGTCTTCTCAGTCCTTCGGATTTCTGGTTGGTGTCTGGTTAGAAAATCGACCTCATTTAACCCTTGGATGACGTCTAGTCCTCGCCAGTTAGGATTGCTTGGTTCGAAATCCATGAACTGATCTTGCCTGAGTCGCCCTTTGTATTTGCGACTCAACTGAAAGGCAGTGTAGACATCTCCTGTTTTTACAAGCTCCATCCATTGTACTGCGAACTGTTCGGCCTCTTTCTGAATAGACTGTGTACGGGAGTAGCTTTGAGTAATACCAAAACTGCTCCAGAAAGCCCCCAAGACTAAAGCCAGAGTGGCCAATGTTGTACCTGACAAACTTCCGCCACTTGCTGAGATG
>JALCBQ010000164.1 GCA_028066335.1 Pirellulaceae bacterium | reverse complement strand
GATAATTAAAAAAGTTATCGGTTCCATAACAACTAACCACAAAACAAAACAATAAAAAGGTCATTGTACCACAATCTATCGATCTCGCACGCCCTCGCAACAACACCAGCCAACTTCCTTGGCATAACAGCTTCTTTAGCGTCTCCTAGTTCTCTGGCAATAAAACCCAAACCCTTCTCTTAAGAGTATTTGACAAGCTACGGTGGCACCCACCGTCGGGCACTAAACGGCAACCACATCATAGAGAACTTCGTTTGAGCAAAGCTTAGGAAAAGATTCCCTCAAAGGGGATCGTAAACCCCAGAAAAACTGACGTAAACCGAGATCAAATCGTTCATAATAGTAAACCCTTCTCAAGGCTGTAACGTAGAGCCAATACGTAGTTCCTTTCGAACCACAGACTTGCTCATCGATAGCAACTCTTTTTCTTTTTGTAGAGGACCTGTACCTGTCTCGTTGTTTTACGAATGAATTCATGAGAAAATTACTACGTTCATCGAAGAAACTGGCCTCCGAAACGAAAACTGGTAATAGCCAAAAGGTTCAAACCGATGATTCACCCCCCCAAACAAGGCCTTTCCACCTTGACGAAGTCCTTCATAAATCACAAAACAAAAGTGTACAACTGTACTGTACTTCTTCGCAGTAATCGGCTATACTGATCAAATAACCAAAATCAAAAAAGGGCTCCAATCTGGGGCGTAACCCGATCTTTTAATGATAAAATAGGAATGAAAAGCTCTACTGACTTTTCAAGGAAATACTCATGGAACCTTCACAACCTTTTGAATCACCACCAGACCGGCCACCTCGCCCCACTCCTTCTACAGATATCGAGCAGTCCTCCTCTCTACCCCCCCCTTCGCCTCAACGCCCCAGAGCTGATCGATCCTCTTTTTGGCAATGGATCTCTTTGGCCCTTAGTGGAATGGCCCTTCTTTACGCAGGGGTTCTCACATGGGAGCGGGTTGGTCCTCTCTACGACTCGGATGCCCGACCACGGTCGGTTACCCAGCGGGGTGACCTGGCCGCAGACGAAAAAAGTACGATCGAACTCTACCAATATGCCTCTAAATCAGTCGTCTATATTTCAACCAACCAATACAATGCCGCCCTGGTCGGCCTTGTCGAATCACCTAGAGGAAGAGGGTCAGGCTTTATTTGGGATGAAAAAGGATACATCGTTACAAACTCTCACGTGATCGAAGGGAGCAGCTCGATCTCGGTAACTCTCCACGACAAAACGGTCCGCCAGGCAACCCTCGTTGGCCATTTGCCCAGTAAAGACCTCGCAGTCCTGAAAATTGATCCACAAGGAAAAAAATTAATCCCTATAGACCTCGGAAGCTCATACGACCTGCAAGTCGGGCAAAAGACCTTTGCAATCGGCAATCCCTTTGGCCTCGATCAAACGTTAACAACAGGTATTATCAGTGGTCTAGAGAGAAGTATTAAAACAAATACGAGTAAAATCATTCACGGTGTTATCCAAACGGATGCAGCGATCAATCCGGGAAACTCGGGTGGACCTTTACTCGATAGCGCTGGCCGCCTTATCGGTGTCAATACAGCGATTGCCAGTGCGACAGGTGCCTCAAGTGGCGTTGGCTTTGCCCTTCCTGTCGACCTTGTGAACCGGATCGTTCCGGCGATTATTCGCCAGGGAAGTTATCAACCTCCAGACCTTGGTGTTCAAATCCTTAGCTCACGTCAGGCCCGCCTGTATGGCGTCGGAAAAGGTGTCCTTATTACCAAGGTCCGCCAAGGAGGCCCTGCTGATAAAGCAGAATTAAAAGCGTGTACCCGCGATCGATATGGCCGTTTTCGTTATGGTGATATTTTACTAGAAATCGATGGCGTTCCGATTACAGACGATCAACATTACCTTGATCTTCAAGAAAACTATAACGACGGCGATCTTGTTACAATCAAACTGTTACGTGATTTTAACACCCGTAATCAAAAGACCTTAGAGCTCGATATTCGCTTAGAGACACTGAAGTAATTTTCTCAAATGTTTCACTCGCTCATTGTCAGAGAAATATAATGTACCTTCACGTCGATATGGATGCTTTTTTTGCCGCAATTGAAGAGCGAGAAAATCGGCATCTTTGCGGGAAACCGGTCGTTATTAGTGGCCCTCTTACCCCTCGAAGTGTTGTCTCTACAGCGAATTATGAGGCAAGAAAGTATGGCATTCATAGCGCCATGCCGACTCTGCGGGCTAAACAGATTTGTCCCCACGCAATTTTTCTGCCACCACGACTCGGATTTTATCACCACATTACCACCCAACTAAACGAAATATTTCTACGCTATACTCCTTTAGTCGAGTTTCTCTCAGCTGATGAGGCTTTCCTAGATGTTGGGAAGACTGCTCATCTTTTTGGTGGTCCTTTAGCCGTTGCTCACTCGATTCAGCAGACGATTGAAAACGAGCTGAACCTTCCTGCTTCAGTCGGTGGCGCGCCGGTTAAGTATGTCGCCAAGATCGCAAGCGACTGGGATAAACCCAAAGGCCTTGTTTTAGTTAAGCAAGAGGATCTTCTCGATTTTTTATCGCCACTCCCTCTGAAAAAAATATGGGGTGTTGGCCCCAAAACAGTTCTACGTCTCAAACGGTTAGGACTGAATACCGTTCTGGATATCCGACAGAGATCACTCACCTTCCTTACAAAACATCTTGGCCAGCTGGGTAACCATCTATGGAATATGGCACACGGTATTGATGGCCGATCAGTCGCTGACCCGAACGAATTTTCGCGAGAAAGAAAACAAATCTCTGCCGAACGAACCTTCGAAAAAAGCCTTACGAGTACCCAAGCCGTTACTTCGATAATTCGACAACTCGCCGAGCGATTAACCTATCGTTTACGAAAAAAATCGGCCACCATCCGCCAAGTCACCCTGAAACTAAGATTTAACGACTTTCGTACGATTACTCGTAATAAAACTTTGAAAGAACCGACCGACCATTGCCAGGTCATAGACCTTGTCGCCCAACAGTTACTACAATCTTACTTTTCAAAAAAACCATTCCAGCCAGTCCGGTTAATTGGATTAGGTGTCCAAGATCTTTCCTCCGATCGGCTCCGTCAAATGTCCCTTTTTGGCGAACATGATTTTGCAAAACAGAGCAAAGTGGAAAAAACAAAAGAGAGTATTCGAAACCTCTATGGACCGACCTCGATCTCTTCGGGATATATAAAAGGCCCTAAGGCTGGCATGAGTTGAAATATGAGTCGAGAATAGATTTCAAAGTCCAGAATATTCTTACTTTTCTCAATATCGATTTGGTCTATACTGGTGAAGGCAATTCCCGCTAGTCCTTCTTCTCCTTTCTCTCTACCTCCTCTTTAGACTCTATGCACATTCTTGTCTTATCTGACCGATTTCACCCTGAAATTTCAGCCCCCTCTTTTCGTGTTATGGACCACGCCCAGGAATGGCTTGCTGAAGGGCACGAGGTAACAATCGTCACTTGTGCACCAAACGCTCCCAAAGGAAAAGTATTTCCAGGATATAAAAATAAACTTTACCAAGAAGAAATGATGAATGGTGTTCGTGTGATCAGAGTATGGTCATACATGGTTCCAAACACAGGTACTTTCAAGCGAACCCTTGACTACATCAGTTTTGCTTTTTCATTGACCTTCTTTTTTTGGCGTTACCCTCGTTTTGACGTAGTTGTAGCGACTTCACCCCCACTTTTTGTTGCGTTCGGCGGTTACCTCCTTTCTTGGTTGCGTTGGCGCCCATGGGTATTTGAAGTGCGAGACCTCTGGCCAGAATCTATTAAAGCGACTGGTGCCAGCAAGAGCCTACTTCTAAAATTTTTCTACTGGCTTGAGATCTTTTTATATAAAAAATCTAGTCGGGTTGTTGTTGTTACCCAAGCATTCCAGGAAAATTTAATCGCACGAAAAATATCGGCAGAAAAAATAGAGGTCGTTACAAATGGCGTCGATACAAAATTATTCTCTCGAGCAAACATTACCCACAATCGGCAACAAACATTCGGTATTTCTCCAGACAAGTTTCTTGTCGGTTATTTTGGAACGGTCGGGATGGCTCATGGCCTTGAGACACTCGTTTTAGCGGCTGAAAAATGTCAACACGAAAAGAGGATTCAATTTCTCATTATGGGGGAAGGGGCCAAACGGGCCGAGCTGGAAGAGCTTGCAAAACAAAGAAAATTAACCAACATCATCTTCCAAGATTTTGTTCCACATGAAAAAATGATCAACTGTTGGGGAAGCCTAGACCTCTCCCTTGTCCATCTCCGCCCTGATCCAGCCTTTGAAAAAGTCATCCCTTCGAAAATATTTGAGGCTATGGCAATGGAAGTCCCTATGGTTTATGCTGTCAAAGGCGAAAGCGCTGAAATTGTACAAAAAGCAAACGCTGGACTTTGTATCAACCCTGGTGATGAGAATGTGATGGCAAGGACGATACTAGAGCTGGCCTCTTCTCAAGATAAACTAAGCAAACTTGCCAACAGTGGGCGTACCTTTGTCAAAACTCACTATAGCCGGACAACCAAGGCAAAAGAGATGATCGATGTCCTAGAAACGGTGGTTAAAAAATAGGCGATCCAGAAAACAGTCAAAGCAGAGTTTTCAAACGACAACTAGGTTAATTTACTAGAATTGGGCTAAAAGAGGAACTAGCCGCTCTGTTTTTTCTACTCTGCCTTTTAAACATTTCTTCAGGCAGAGCTCACTCCCTCTATCTTGGCCAAACGTGCTCACTCAGAGAGTTCAGCCTATTTTAGACAGGGTTGCTAATCACCATTCCCTCTCAGTCTTTTGACTTAAAACGGAAACAA
>JALCBQ010000163.1 GCA_028066335.1 Pirellulaceae bacterium | reverse complement strand
CCCCAGTAGTGGTATGTTCCCAGCCAACCTTTTCGCAGCAGCCTCGGCGACGAACGTTTTGGCCCTCATTACATTTTCGATCGTCTTCGGTGGAGCCTTAACGACCCTGGGTGCCAAAGGAAAACCGGCTATCGATTTCTTCAACTCCATTAATGAAGCGATCATGCAAATTGTCAAACTCGTCATGTTCTTTGCACCGGTCGGTATTTTTGGCCTCGTCGCCAGTAATATTGCGAATACGGGTGGAGCTGAAGCTTTTTACGAGGAGATGGAACGTATCGGCCGCTATGCAATGACGGTTATGTTAGGCCTTGGTATCCACTTCTTTGTTCTAGCTAGCCTTATTGCCCTACTTGCTCGCCAAAACCCAATTACCTACACCCTTGGGGTCTTGAGAGCGATGTTGACTGCCGTCAGTACGGCCAGTAGCTCAGCAACTCTCCCTATTACGATGGAATGTGTTGAAGAGAACAATAACGTCAGCCCGAGGACATCAAGCTTTGTGTTACCACTTGGAGCGACTGTCAATATGGATGGAACGGCACTCTACGAAGCGGTCGCCGTAATTTTTATCGCTCAATCACTCGGAATTGATCTAACTGGTGCTGAACTACTCATCGTCTTCTTAACCGTTACCCTTGCGGCAGTCGGGGCAGCAGGTATACCAGGTGCGGGACTCGTTACGATGGTCATTGTCCTTCAGGCGGTCGACCTTCCGACTGAAAAAATCGGGATGATTCTGGCGATCGACTGGTTCCTTGACCGCTTGCGAACAACGATTAACGTCTACGGCGATGCCGTCGGGGCCGGTGTCGTTGACCGCCTTACCCGCAACGAGCGGGCAAATGGGGTGACTTAATATCCCCCCTTGCACCAATAGAAACCGGCCTCTGCCACTACAACCCAAGCAACCGCCATAACATGCCCTGACTCCTTTTTAGCACCTGGGATTTAGGGGATGTTTCTTTGACTGTTCCCAGAAAATGTCCTAGTTTTAAAACTAGCCTCCGGTTTCTCCTATGAAAAACCTTTATAAAGACTTTTCGGTAGCGGACGTATTCGATGAATCAGCTGCTAAAGACACTTCCCAAACAACTCCTTTCGTCTCCTGAATCGAAGGAGATTCCAATATTATTGGAATCTATTCGCCAGTCCCTTTTTGATTTCTATGGGACCCCTTTTTCCATTTGGGAATTTAAAAACGAAACAACCACATGCCGATACTCGCAGTCGATCCTTCGTGAAGAATACTACGCTCCCGAAATTTTAAAAGTCCTTTCGACGAAAAACCGAGCTGAAATTATCTTTGAAGAGGCCCCCTTTGCTATTCTGGCCCTCCCACTTCACCTGGATTATGCTCATAATTTTGTCGCAACGGGCGAATTTTTGACCCCATCTTTTGACACTCTTTCGCCCGAAGCTACCGATCTTCACCGAATTCGAGATTGGCTAAACCCATCGACCAAAATTGCCAGTGACGAACAAGCTCTGAAACAGTGGCTCTCCACGGCTCAACAGTCAGAACCTGAGACTCTCGAAAAAACAGGCTCTCTCTTCACTCAGAATATTGCCCTCAAGGGACAAATCAAACAACTGGAAAAAGATGTCGACAAGGTTTCCGAGAACCTAGCCTCGACCTACGAAGAGATTAGTCTCATGTACAATCTTTCGCATAATCTCAAACTTTCGGGTTCCGACCGCGACCTGGGGCTGCAAGCGATGGATAATATTTTGGAATGTCTCCCTTCAGTCGGCATTGGCCTTCAATTTTTGCCCGTTGCCGATCAGGAAGAGATCACTTACGATGCCCGTGTAGAGCGTGAGCTTTTAAGTTGTGGTGACTTTCCTCTTGATAACGACGAGGTAAGTGAGCTCCTAAAATTTTTGCAGCTAGAAGATACAAGTTCGCCTATCGTTGGTAACGAAAATATCACCAGCCAAAAGGAATGGCCTTTCCCAAAAATTAAGCAATTTATTATTACTCCGGTATCTGAAGGCCCGAACATCTTTGGTTGGTTGTTGGCAATTAACCACACTGACAACGATGAGTTTGGGTCGGTCGAGGCCAGCTTGCTAAACTCGGTCGCCTCAATTTTGGGTATTCATAGTGGCAACCACGAACTTTACCGTCAACAGGCCGAGCTACTCGCCAGCGTCGTTCGTGCACTTGTTTCAGCGATCGATGCCAAAGACCCCTATACCTGTGGACATAGCGACCGTGTCGCTCGCATTGCTATTCGGATTGCCAAAGAGCTCAAAGTCGAAACAAACTATGGTATGCTCTACATGGCCGGCCTACTCCATGATGTCGGCAAAATTGGTATTAGCGACGAAGTCTTGCAAAAACCAGATACCCTCACCGAAGAAGAGTTTGACCATATCAAACTTCATCCCGGATTAGGACACAAAATCCTTGTCGACATCAAGCAACTCTCCGACGCTCTGCCTGTCGTTTTACACCATCACGAACGATGGGACGGCGATGGTTATCCTCACGGTCTTGCCGGAGAAGAAATTCCATTCCTAGCCCGCATCGCGGCCGTCGCTGACTCCTACGACGCCATGACAAGTGACCGAAACTATCGACAAGGAATGGCTCTCGAAAAAGTCCTCACGATCTTTCGTGAAGGCTCTGGTTCTCAATGGGACCCTCAGGTTGTCAATGCCTTCTTTAGTTGTCTGGACGACATCAAATCGATCTGTGAGCACGAGAGAGCGAATCTAACCCTCGATGTCAAACAATGGTCCTAAATATCTAAATGCCCCGTCTAAATGACCCGAACAGTCGCCTCAATCGCCCCTCTCTCACCCGACGACTTGCCAAGTTCGAACTCGTTACCGACCGTCTCAAAACCTCTTTTGACAACTCCAAGAGCTATCAGAGCCCCCCTTGGTGCCGAATAACTTACGGAGGTCAATTGGCCTATCTTTTTACCTTCAGCAAGAAGGTCCCAGCCGAGTGAGGTTGTCGCCGTAAAAATTGTCTCTAAACTCTCTTGCTGCATTTCGCCCCTTGGCAAAATCTCTAGGCGAACCAAAAATTTATTCACATGGCCGAGGGCATCGATCCTCGCGACGACCTCCTGACCGAGGTAGCACCCTTTTGTAAAACTGATCGTCTGATCCTCACGACCGATTTCCTGGGGCAAGTTTTTCTCAGTAATATCGATACCGACCAATGGAATACCGGCCTCGATACGGCTTGCCCGACCTAATTCATCTCCGGCTTGAAAGAGGCCACCTGCCAGCAAGGTCTCAACAAGAGCCTGTTCTTTATCGGAAGGACAACTCACTAAAAAGGTCTCTGATCCATAAGGGATTTTTGCAATTTCAGTCGTTAAATTCCCAGAGGGGTGAGCAGCTACCTCCCTAACCTGTTTTTCGGGTTCATTTACTGGTGGGCAAATTGATACTGTTTGGTGTCCACAGACCACCTGTGGTAACTTCTGTCCAATTATTTTTTCCAGTCTTTCCTGAGCCAATTTTCCGGTGACTAAAAAATGCCTTTTCGATCGTCCTTTCGTTGCCGTATCGCTCACAAGGTTACCGGCAGTCGAAAGGTCATTCACGGTGACCTCTTCCATAATGATATATTTCTCAAAGTGAGTAAGAAGTGCCTCACGATCTCCACCTGTCGTATGAACCCGAACTTTGCCATCCTCAACAAAGATAAAGACATGGGCGAGGATTCGTCCCTGAACCTGAATGATGAGCGCCTCACACCCTTGACCGGCACTAAGTTTTTTAATCTCATTCGTACAGAGATTATGCAACAGCTGTTTACAATCTTTACCCGAAAGTTCAAATTGCCAATCCTTTGGCAAAGAACAGAAAGCAGCCTGGTTTTCCAACGCTGAAACTGCCAGACAAAGGTCGTCGATCGTATTTGATTTTATCGTCACAAAATTCCTCTTAATTATTCCAGATCTTAAACTTCCAAAAGGAGTGAATTCGGATGGGCCACCAACAGTCGTTCGAGCCCTGCGGCGTCTTCAATCGCTACACCGCCGATCGCCTCAATCTCATCGATATTCAGTTCAGGGGCATACAAATAGAGGTGATTTTTTTTGACAAATCTGTGAAGTTCTTTTTGAATCATTGAGAAACAATATTTTTCCCATGTCGTTTTGTTTGGTAATTTCTCTACACCTTCTTGCAGATCGGCGCACAAAACGATCGTCCCTTCATGGGCCAGCCATTTTTTGTACTTTTGTAAAAGCTCAACAACCCGCCTCCAGGTGGTCGCATGGGTAACTTCCCCCAAAGAGAGGACGATCAGATCGAGATCACCTGGTTGCCTCCCCGATGGAACCTCTTTCCTTTTTGTAAAAATCTCTTTTGCCAACTTTTGCGCACTATAGCGATCGGTACAAACGAAATGGGGACCATCCTCTTGATCAGCTATCCTCCCCGATTGGTCGTCAGTCGGCATAACCCAAAGAGCATAGAGTACGTTCAAAAGGTTTTCTGAATTTTTTAGTTCTTCTCTTTGCCACGCGATCTCGACCGACCTTCCCTTTTTATTTTTGCTCGAAAAATGTTCAGCAAACGTCTCGTCGGCAAACTCGGGCAAAAGTGCCAAACCATACTCCCAACTCAAAACTCCTTCTTCAGCAAAAGGGAGAACTGGCAAAATAAAATCGGCCTCACAAAGGGCCCTCATGAGGTAGATCCCGTCTCCCTCTGTTAATGCACCTAGAAAAGCATTTTTATTTTCATCACCGGGGTCGTGAACGGTACACGCAACCCCTTCCTCTTTGAGAAAGCCTTCGACCTCACTATTCTTTTGAGATAGAACAAAGGTCAGATTCTCTTTGGAAAACCCCTGATTTTTAAAAGCTTTCAAGATACCACTGGCAACTTGTATTGGTCGTGGCACGTCGTTGTGTAAAACGATTGCTACCTGATCGGTTTCCAAAAGAGCCTGAGATAAAGG
>JALCBQ010000162.1:4731-5002 GCA_028066335.1 Pirellulaceae bacterium | reverse complement strand
GTCCATGGGGTCGTATATTTACGCCAAGCGGTGTAAAGAACGTAATGAGAATATTGTCGCAATGATTTCATTAGAGACCCTTGGGTATTATTCCGATGTTGAAGGCTCACAAAAGTATCCGACCGGGCTGGGGTTATTCTATTCGACAACAGGGAATTTTGTTGGGTTTATTAGCAACCTCGATTCCAGGCCGCTGTTGCAAGAAGCGATTACCGCTTTCCGTGCAGAAGCAAAAATTCCCTCAGAAGGGGCCGTTTTGCCGGGATCGATA
>JALCBQ010000162.1:0-4721 GCA_028066335.1 Pirellulaceae bacterium | reverse complement strand
CGATAACAGGGGTCGGCTGGTCCGATCATTGGTCTTTTTGGGAGATGGGATATCAAGCATTTATGGTGACTGATACGGCACCTTTTCGGTACCCTCATTACCATCAGCCTGAGGACACCGTAGATAAAATCGATTTTCAACGGCTCATGTGGGTTCAGCATGGGCTCTTTCAAATGATCAGCAAAATGGCGAAGTAATCTCACTTTTTTCTTAGGATGAACTAGGGAGCGAAAGGGTGAGTGTGTCAAAGGTACTCACCTCATAAAATGGATGGTCCTGTTCGACAGGAGTATTACCTGGACGCAGGGCAAGGCCAGCTTGTAGGCCGGCTCCTTGCGCCGCTGCTAATTCCTCTGGAATATCGCTAAGAAAAAGGAGATCTTCAGGGCGAATCGGTTGATTACTTTGTCTGTTTAGATCGGTTAGAATTGCCTGATAACTGGCTACCTCCTTTTTTCCACCAACTTTGGTATCGTAGTGGTTGCTTAAAAGGTGAAGGCAGTCACCCTCGGTTGTGTGTCCAAAGAAAAGTTTTTGAGCAGCCACACTTCCTGAGGAATAGATATGAAGCTCAAGCCCAAGGTTTTTCCAAGCGGTCAGGGCGGGGACTACGTCTGGGTAGAGGGGGGCTTGTAGCTGACCATTGTCAAAGCCGTCTTTCCATATGTGTCCCTGAAGCTGTTTAAGACCTGTTAGTTTTTGGTCGGTCGCCATGAGTTCTCTGACATGATGAGCAACAAAGGTTTGTTGTTGCGATTCAGAAGAGGTTGGGAGCCACTCTACAACCGAGCTATTTCCCGCGTCGGCTGCAAGGAGTGCCAGCACCTCGCCAAGCTCATCCGTTTCCCAAGCCTCTTGTAAAAATAAATCCAATGCATTCAGGACATATGGAAACATTTTTTTATGAACAAAGTCGACAGGAGCAACAGTCCCTTCAATATCAAGAAGGACTGCTCGTACTTGAAAATTCATAAAATCTCTTTGGTAACACTAAGTGAGAGAGTCTTTTGAAACATCAAAAAGGAGGCTTGGTTTAGGCAGTCTAGTTAAGGTTCTCTTTTTTAGGGCCGCCCCAGCAGAGTGGAAGGTAATTTTCGTGAACACCATTTTCAGAATAGTGTGGGGTCCATCCGGCCGGATCCTCGAAAAGGCGAATGCAGCGTATCGTCTTTTCCTCACACAAATGGAACCAATGTTTCATACCATTCGGGACATTAATCAGATCGCCTGCTTCGACGGTTACTGAGAAAACGGTCTCCTCTTCAGGATGAAGGTGAAAGAGTCCTTTGCCCTTCACGGTAAACCGTATTTCATCTTCGTGATGCGTATGTTCTTTGTTGAACTTTTCGAGCATTGCGCCAAGATTGGGAGTTTCGGGGGTGACATTGATTACGTCAGCAGTGACGTAGCCACCCGCCTCTTTAAGGCGGGTGATTTCTGGTTCGTAGGCGGCCAGAATTTCTTCGTCGGTAGCGTCGGTACCGATTCGGCCTTCAACCTCCCATTTCTCGTACCAAATACCAAAAGGTTTTAGGTAGGCTCGTATTTCGTCGGGATCGGTAAGTGTCCTCTCTTCAGCAGGGATATTTAATTGAGCCATCTGATTTTACTTTCTCTTTTAAGGAGCACCGTTAAGGCTAAAAGGGACTAATTGTTTAAATCGTTGTAAGGATTTAGGCATTATAGCAATCACCAGCGGAGAATGCACCCGTTTCCAGGGTTTCCGTAGTGGTTTTTAAAGGAAGTTTTCAGCCAGCTATAGTCCTAGAAGACGTCCTTTGCATTCGAATAGAAATTCTAAAACTTCGATTTGTCGGCTCGCAGCTGAAAGGCTCTCTCCCCACGTGTAGAGGCCATGTTTGTGAATGAGGTAGGCATAGAGAGGTTCTGTAGTTGTTGCAGTATAGGCCTGTATTTCTTTAACGAGATTGGGAATATGTTGGGTGTTCTCAAAAATAGGGATCCATATTTTGGTTTGATGAGAGGTGATTTTCCCTAGTCCTTTGAGCATCTCATACCCCTCAAGATAAAACCCTTTCTCAACGTGGAATTTATCGGATAGGATTGTTCCCCAGACCGAATGAGTGTGCAGAATGGCCTTGGCATTAAATTGCTGCGCTGCCTCGATGTGAAGGAGGGTTTCAGCCGAAGATTTTGGTTGATTTTTAACGGTAGGTTTTCCTGTTTTGTCTAACAGGACAAAATCAGCGCTGGCGAGGTGGCCTTTGTCTTTACCGCTGGCAGTTACGAGGATATCTCCTCTTTGAGGATTAACGACGACACTGTAATTGCTGCTGGTGCCAAGGGACCAGCCACGACTCCAAAAGTTATGCCCAATACGTTGCAGCTGGTTGACCTGCTCCACGTAAGGGATAAGGTGTTGTGGTAAATCCAGTGGAATATCTGTAGTTGTGGTCAGTTGCATGGGGGAAATGTATCCGAAGATGGTATTCGATTCACGTTTCGTTTAAAACAGGGAAAAGAGGGAGGACTAGGGTCGTTTGAGATTTCTTTGTGTTGAAAAGAAGTCAATCTTTTTCTTCTTTTTTTAATGTCCTATCAATATACGCAAAGTCTTTGATTTTACCAAGATAGAGCATATATTGTGTTTTAATTCGATTTGTTTTCCTAGATATTGTGGTTGACTTTCAATTTGAACCCGATATATTGATGCATCACCTTGATGATTTTTGCATTTGAGCTTTAGATTTGCCATAGATTTGCCATAGGTTGCCTTTGGTTCTTCTATGTAACTTCAGGTTAGAAGTTTTGGGAGAAAAAGGGGGGGTGTGGCAGAGATTAAAAGACCTATTTTGACCTGTTGTTTTTCTCGGGTTAACATAGTTGCAAGAGAGACGGAGTTCGCATAAGTGTCTGCCTATGTGTTGCGTTTGGTAATAGCGGAATGGAAGCCCCTTTAAGGCCCCTCTTTTCGTTATTCGCCTTTCGGTGGTCAGCTCTTTTTCTTTTGCCACCTATTTTTCGGAGGGGTGTTTCGTCTACTAGCCTTTTCAAAAGTGGCTGTGGTGTTTGAAAGCAACCTCTTTTACGGCAATTTATAGGAACTTTTTCCTTCTTGGAAAAATTTCTTTAGCGTGATGACGAGAGCCTTGTTTCCCCCATTTTGGAGCCCCTTTCGACTTTTCCCTCTTTTTGATCACCCCGAATTACCTCCTCCTTCTGCCTCTAGTTTATTGCGTGTGAAATACTGTTCTAATGTACACTAAATAAGTGAATCGTTTGATGGCAAAATGTCGATGATTTCATAAGGATCAGATCGGTGCTGATTTTACCATGATTTTGAGTTTGGAAAATTTGGCCGGTTTAAGCTCCTTGGTTTTATGAAATAAGCAAGACAAGCCAGCAATAGAGAAGTTTCAGCTACAAACAACCCCTTTGGGGACTTTTAATAAAATATAAGGAAGTTGCCATGAAGACCTCAGCAGTACAAGATATCTTGGTGAAAAAGCGAGACGGTCGTGTTGTTCCCCTTGACCCGGCAAGGATTTATGAAGCGATGGCCAAGGCATTTCATGCCGATATGGGCCTGGAAAAAGAAGAGGCGCTTAGCGACACCCTTCAAAAACAACTCGCTGAAATTAATCAAGAGATCGTATCGGTCCTCCTTGACGGAGAGACTGCTCAAGATAGTGTTGAGGTTGAGCGTATTCAAGACATGGTCGAAATGCGTCTCATGAAACATGGCCACTACCGTGTTGCTCGTCGGTACATTGTTTACCGTGAGGAACATGCCCGACAACGCGCTCTTCGAATTGATACACCAGAGACGGTCGAGCGACCCCGTCTTCATGTCCGACTAGAAGATGGGTCTTTGATCGTTTTAGATGAGTCTAGAATCTATCATCAGGTCGCCGAGGCGTGCCGTGGCCTTGAGGAACTTTGTGATGTTCAAGAGCTTGTCACTGCTGTCGAGCGACAAGTTTATAACGCAATTACACCAAGTGAAATTGCCCGTGCAATGGTCCTTTCGGCCCGTTCTCGGATTGAGCGAGACCCTGCCTATGATACCGTCGCTTCTCGTTTGATGTTAGCAATTATCTACCGTGAGGCGTTAGGGCGAGCGGCGACCGAAGAATCTTTGCAAAGTCTTTATGAGGAGCGTTTTGAAAACTATATTCAAGAGGGGATTGAGGCTAAACGTCTCACGCCGAAATTGGGTGAGTTCGATATTGCGCTGTTGGCAAAAAGTTTGAAAAGCAGCCGAGATGCCAAGTTTCCCTATCTCGGTTTACAGACAATCTATGATCGTTATTTATTACACGTCGAAGGCCGCCGCATTGAAGCCCCCCAATATTTCTGGATGCGTGTTGCTATGGGCCTCGCTATTGAAGAAGGCGAGCAAAAAAATCAGCGTGCTCTCGAATTTTACGATTTGCTCTCTTCGATGCGTTTTACTTCGGCAACGCCAACTTTGTTTAACTCCGGGACATGCCATCCCCAGTTGAGTTCGTGTTATTTAACGACTGTTCTGGATGATTTGGAGCATATCTTCAAGTCGATTTCAGATAATGCCAAACTGTCGAAATGGGCTGGCGGCTTAGGGAATGATTGGACGAGCGTTCGGGCGACCAATTCGCATATCAAAGGGACCAATGGGCAAAGCCAAGGGGTGATTCCCTTCCTAAAGGTTGTCAACGACGCCGCCCTCGCTGTTAACCAGGGTGGTAAGCGAAAGGGGGCTGTCTGTTCCTACCTAGAAA
>JALCBQ010000161.1 GCA_028066335.1 Pirellulaceae bacterium | reverse complement strand
TCAAATTGTCAACGACGAGGGGAGGGCAAGTGAATAGTATGAATAAAATTATAGCGACGGTGTTAGTAGTATTAGGTGAACAATTATTTTATGAGAAAAAAAATGGCACCCTGTTATTTTTGCATGGCGTTATAGACGACATCCATTTTTTGCATAACCTTTGATTCTTTGCTATGAAAAGGTTTTAAAATGGTAATTTCATCAGAGATACTAAATAGAAGAGGTTCAGGCAATTGAAGATACCCTTCTTTATCCCATCTTCTTAACGCAATTACTAAATGGTGCTTTTCAAGGTTTTCTTCTAAAACATCGGTTCTTAACCGAAAAGCCAAAGTCCCAAAAGTAATTTTTGTCCCTTGATGATAGTGAAAGGAAAACTCCCGTTTCCAACATTCCTCACACGCATTTCTAAACCCCTTTTCCTCTTCCTTAAGATCAAATCCTAGCCGTTCAGTCATATAGGATGGAACACAATCTGGTCGATAAAAGAAATTATAAGCGGTAGCAATACACCTTCCACCTGTCGAGACCAGACCTAACTCAAGTGAACACTGAAGAGCCTGGTAAAGGAAATGCCAATATTCACAATGAGCGGAGGCGGCCGTATAGTAGCAAAAAGCCATATGGTAGTTTTTCATCTGAAAATAACCATAGGCAATTCGCTCCAGCGAAAGCACATCATATAAATTGTATTTCTGGACAAGAATATTTCCCGAGGCAGCTAACAATGATTTTTCAAAAAATAAAATCCCTTCTAAATATTCACCTCGAAGGTAACATGATTCACCAGCGCGAATAGCATCACCATATTCAGGATCATTCGAATCAAATGGAAATCGATCATGATTATTTTCCTCCTGATAACGTTCAAGTCGAGCAACACGGATGAAATTATTCAATCGAGGATTTTCTCTAGTATAAATCGGTTTAAGAATTTTGATCTCATCCATTTCAGGTGTTGGCCAAGGTAGAATAATACGTCCTTCCTTTTCCCATTCGAAGAGTTGTTGATACAATGGAAGGGTAGCATAGCCCTTAAGTCTACCATAGATTGGGTGTTCTATATCACCTTTATCTTTTTCTGCGCACAAGGATGCCTTGCCGCCAACCATTTCGTGCGCTTGTACTCCCTCCTCTTCATGAAAGGCAAAAGATAATTGCATCTTCCACGACTCTTCGCACATCGCCTTTAAATTAGCCCGTTCATTTTTCCAATCGACATTATTCCTTTCTTCACTAATAAAGACAGGAAGATGCTCAATCTTTTCTTGATCAAGCGTTTTATTCAACCAGTAGTTCGATTCGTGGAGTTTTTCAAGCTCGAAAAAGCAGATAGCTAGTTGATAGGAGTAATACCAGAAGGGGTACCTACTTTGCACAGTTACAAAATAGATCGAAGCCATATGATAATTTTGCATTTGAAAATAGCTAAAAGCGATCCTTTCGAAGGCAAAGAATATCGATGGCTCATAAAGATCGCCAAGGGTATCTTCTGTAGCCTCAAGCGCTTTTTGAAAATGATAGAGACTACCTTCGTAGTCTCTCTGTTGATAACAATCTTGGCCCGCTTGAATTGCTTTTGAATAATTTGGATTATTCAAGCTCGCAAGAAATTGATTGCCGTCGAGTAGTTTATCGTCGGTCATCCGATTTTCCTTTTTTCTTTGTGTATTAACATCGTTCGCAATCTTCACCTCCGTGTTTTCCCGGCCTCCTTTGTCCTCCGGTAGCTTGTGAATTTAGTGTGCCTGATTTTGCCTTCCTTCTTTGTTTGCAGGAGTCCTTTTTCACCGGATAATTTTTCCTATGAGGTCAGATGCCTAGGGTAGGCGAGAAGATATTGTCTACAAAATATGAACTTTTACTCTTAGTATACTAAAAAAATAGACAACATGTAATCCGCAATTTTGCGAGCTACCCTGAAAATATCTGGTGGGTTTGATTATTCCCAAGCACTCCAAGATGAAAAGAGAGGTAGTGATAAATAGCTGGGGCAATTAAAACAAGGCTATCAAAACGATCAAGCAAACCGCCGTGACCTGGAATTGAATTTCCCATATCTTTAATGCCCACATCTCGCTTGATAGATGAGAGCAGGAAATCACCCAATTGACCAAGACCGCTAATGAGAACTCCAAGGGTCACTAGCTTTTCCAAGCTGTCCATGGCTGTTTTCTCAAAGATAAAATGGCCCAATACAACAACGAGAAGTGTCGTCAGGCAAAGTGCTCCACACGATCCTGAGACAGTTTTACCAGGACTGGTTAGTGGTAGTAGTTTGGGGCCTTGGAAATACTTACCGCAACAAAAGGCAAAAATATCATTGAGCTCGACAGCAAGGAAAATAAGGATCAGAATAAGACGATAATCAACCCCATTACCAATGTCACCAACATTGGCGATGAGACCAAGGTAACCAAGAGAAAAACCAAAAAGATGGAATCCAAGCAATGTTAATGCAGTCCGCCTCACAAACCCAGAAGGTCGATCGGAGGCGATTGTCACTAAAACAATTAAAGTGCTGCCAAGTGGCCCAATAGCAAAGTAGAGACGGTCATAATGATCCAACGAAGCAAAGGCTAAACCTAGGATGCAAAAAATGACACACAACCCTAAAACTTTCTCATTGGTAATTGCAACAGCCCGCGCAAACTCTCTAAAACAAAGAAGGCTCAGCACAGTAACCGCAGCGATTGTCCACGCCGCTCCTAACAAAATAGGAGAAAAAATCGCTAAAACGAGCCAGCACCAGCTTTTCCAACGAGACTCAAGCTCTTGATACATTTCAGGGGAGAATTTAGACGAATCTTTCTCTTTTCTCAAAAAAAAACCAAATCCAATCAAAGCACCTACTACTACAAAGACTATTCCCATCGTTAATGGGCTCTCAAAGGTCACCCAATAACCAAAGAGTCGTCTCCATGTTGCTTCATCAAAATTCATTTTTGGCCTCCTTGCGAAGCTCAGAGGAGATGAGAGTCAGCCGACGAAAGATTGTAATAACTTCCCCGAGAATGATGAGCCAAAGAACAATTCCAAGCGTTCCTACCATCGTTACTTGTCTCTCCGACTCCGACCAGAGAACAATAGGGAAAAAACTGGCAATTCCACTCGCAACGGTAACAGCAAACATTCTTTGTGGCTTAGCCATGGGACCACAGAAGTATTGACTCGCCCCTGCGACTTTTCCTTGAACCCGAATATAAGCGATAAAAACTGCCAAGCAGGCCGAGATGTAACCACCCACAACACAGCCCCCCAAAGCGTAGCCGGCCCCCACAAGGGTAGCCACATCCGAAACCCGATCGGGAATCTCGTTGTACAGAGCGCCGATAGGTGAGAAGCTTTGTTGAGCCTCTGCAACCATTCCATCTAAAAGATTACATAACAAGCGGAGCTGAATAAGAAGTGCGCTGAAAAGAAATAATATCATTACCCAAAGGTTGCTACCACCACTCTCTGCATCAGGTTCGGTGGAAAGGTAGGCCGTCATTGCTAGTGTAATACCTGCAGCGATTCCAAACAACATCCCGGCAAAAGAAATCATATTAGGTGTCATGCCACATCGAGAAAGCCACGTGGTAAGAGAATGAGAGATTTTCCATCTACGTGAGCTTAGCGGCCGACGATCTGAAAGATCCATGCCTATTTTCCTTCTACAATTATGATTGTACAATGGTCCCTACTTTAACATAGTTCATTTGGTGAAGCAATTGTTGAGCGACCGTATTGGTATTCTGGCTAATCTGATTACACTTCAAAATGATCGGAGTAGGAAGTGTTTTTACAGAAGACTTTTGACGATAAAAAGAACTCATCATCCTTGTCTTTTTTTAAAATACAATTATGGTGTATTGTTTCTAGTCTTCTATAAATTCTCTATCACTGCATTTCAGAGAATCCCTTTTTTACTCAAATTATTTAATTTACTTCATAGAAATATTGAGAATGTCAGAGATGCATCTTTTACGACAAGAGCTAATTAAGGCAGAAATTGTTCACTATGCTGATAATAAAGTTTTGGTTACCAGTTTTGCAAATAAGGTAACGCTAAAACAAGGCAAAAATGAAACAGTCTATCGTTTGCCACAACATGGCTGGCAGAAACTCATGCTCCCGTTTCGCTTGGCACGCCGGGCCCTAAGGCTCGATAAATGCAACGTTTTCCCTCTATTTTCTGGAAGTGCCGTAACAGCATTGATCGCAATTCGCCAAGGAATAGTCTACCGTATTGACTGTCAAAATGGTGAAATCAAGGAAACTCTCACACTTCGGCAGTGCCGTAATGTTTTACATCGATCGATTTGCAAAAGTCCGGAGGGACATCTCTATTTTGGGGAATATGGCAGAAATAGTGAGCGAAAATCCGTCCCTGTCTATCGCAGTGTTGACCAAGGTCAATCTTGGACTGTAATTTATGAGTTTCCTGAAAAATCAATCAAGCATATCCACGGATGTTTTTGGGATCCATATGAAGAGAAAGTGTGGGTTTGTACTGGAGACTACAAGAACGAAAATTATATAATTGTGGCAAATGAAGATTTCAACTCAATTGAAACTCTTGGTGATGGCAGTCAAAAATGGCGAACTTGCTTTCCGTTCTTTAAAAACGAGGAAGTCATCTGGGCAATGGATTCCGAATTAGAGACGAGTTACATTTGCTCACTTCAACGGAAAGATCGAACTCTTACGAAAGTTCAAGATTTACCCGGTCCTGTTTGGTATGCCAAAGAGTTAACAGACGGATGGCATTGTATAGCAACTGTGCAGGAAATTGGAATAGGTGTGAAGGACAAACATTCTCACATATTAGTCTCTCAAGATGCAAAAAACTGGCAACCTGTTCATAAGTTAGAAGCAGATTGGTACCCGAAACGGTATTTGAAGTTTGGCGCCATTGGTTTTGCCGATGGCCCTCAATCGAGTGAAAAATTTTATATCTTTGCAGAAGCGTTATCCGGGTGGGATGGAAAGTCCTTTTGCTGCAAATTAACAGTTACTGAACAAAGACCTGCATAAGCGTAAGTTAACCAGTACTACAACGGTAATTTTAGTGTCGTAGTGTCAGACACGAAAGTCAGCTCAGT
>JALCBQ010000006.1:17675-51668 GCA_028066335.1 Pirellulaceae bacterium | reverse complement strand
TCGTGATCTCATGCTCTTGGCCGTTGGAGGGGGTAAACAACTATTACGCCTTGTCCCAACGAATGATTTACCCCGATGGGAAGAGCTCGCTCACAACTGGGGGACCGAGACGATCCTAGCCGCCATTCAAATTTTGGATCATACCCTAACCCGTATGAAACAAGTGACCCATACCCGCATATTGGCCGAAGTCGCCCTTGTTCGAGTTTGTCACCTGGAAAATCTAAGCCTTATAACCTCTTATCTCTCCGATTTGCGTAGTGGCAAGCTTCCTGTCCCCCCCCTTACTCCGCCATCGATACCTTCTACCCAACAACAATCGACACCTCACCGACCGTTACCCTCGCTGACGGCACCTCAAAAAAAAAATTCCCTAACCGATAATATCCAAGCTGAACCACCGGTCGAGGAGACTTCTAAGGAACGCCATGCAGAATCTATTGCAGCATCTCTTGAATCCTCTTTTTTGCCCTACACACGATCAGGAAAACCACCTTCTGATCTGCCAGAGACATCACCAACATATTCAGACGAAGAAGATCCACAAAACAATGCCGACCATCCCTCACCGGACTCAATACAAACACAAACAGCAACACTCGAAAGCCCCTCTGCGCCTGCCACAGCATCCGTGACCGACGACATGAGTCACCCTTCCCCCGAGAGCCCGTTATCTTTACGATCAGGGACTTTAGCTCCCCTTACAGGCAATTTAGAGTCTTTGTGGTATGACATGGGAAGGCAGCTCGAAGGCTTGGTCGCCTCGTTTGTCCAACAAGCTCATCGGGTTGAGCAACCTCAACCGAGTCATCTCTTGGTCCATTTCCCAGAAAATAACAAGATGGCCCTCTCCCGTTGTGAAACGGCTGAGAATAGGCAAGCAATCGAAGCGGCCTTAATAAGGCTTACCGGGCAAGCCGTTGCGGTCGCTTTTACCTGTAGCCCAGAGGCTTCCCCTTCTGCTCCAATTCGCCGGCAAATGAGCCCGGGTGGAATGCGGAAACAAAAAATGGAGATGCAAAACCATCCTTTTGTGCAACATGTCATGAAGGCCTTTGGGGCTCATATCGTTTCGACCTCTCGTAATCGATAACAAGTTCCCCTTTTCGTAGAGAGTGACTTTTCGTTAGAATAGAATATCTGAGTTCCCTTTTTCCTTGCGTACAAAACTCTTTTTTTAAGGAGCTTTTCTTATATGTTCAAAAAGCTGTCAGATCTCGCCTCGGTAATGAAACAGGCAGGTAGCATCAATGAAAAAATGCAAGAGGTTACTGAAAAGCTAAAGCACGAACGTGTTCAGGGTAGTGCCGGTGCTGGTATGGTCGTCGCCGAAGTCAATGGTTTAGGAGAGGTTTTAAAAATTACGATCGAACCTGACCTTATTGCAAAACAGGATCAGGAGATGCTCGAGAGTCTTCTTCCCGCTGCCGTTAACCAAGCTGTCGCTAAATCAAAAGAACTTCACGTTCAAGCGATGCAGTCACTCACCGGTGACATGAACCTCCCCGGCCTCGACGAAGCGATGAGCCAATTCACCCAGCCTAAATAGGTTCTCAATCGTTATTCAAACCTCAAACAGATACGGTGCTCCTTCCATTTTTTGCAAACTCTGGTAAACATGGCACAAATAACCCAATCACTCTCTCTATTAATCGAACAACTTGCCAAACTTCCCGGCGTTGGAAAAAAGTCGGCGGAAAGGATGGCTTATCACCTCCTGCGTGTCAATAAAAAAGAAGCACTCGCCCTCGCCAGTGCTATCGTTGATGTTCGCGAAAACGTCCACTACTGTAAACACTGTTATTATCTGGCCGAAGAAGAGACATGCGAAATCTGCCAAGATCCAACTCGCGATCAAACCCTCTTGTGTATCGTCGAGCAACCCCGTGATGTGATTGCTCTTGAACAATCCGGTGTCTATCGTGGCCTCTATCACGTTTTGCTAGGACGTATTGCCCCTCTAGAAGGTGTTGGCCCAGAGCAGCTGACCGTTGACAGCCTTCTTGAACGTATTCCGCAAGGAAATTTTGAAGAGGTGATTATGGCAACCAACCCGACCGTTGAAGGGGATGGAACCTCCCTTTACATCTCGAATATGTTGGCGAAATATCCAATAAAAATTTCTCGCCTGGCACGGGGCGTAACGACTGGTAGCGTTTTAGAATTTACCAATAAAGAGATTCTCGCCGACGCTCTTTCGGGCCGACAAGACCTTCACTAATCACTTTTTAACTAACCTGCCTACCATTGATATGGCAATAAGCTATTGCTTCTCAAAACCTCCAAGCAGGCTTGCTTTTATAAAACCTAATGAAAAAGAGGCCCATTATATAGGGGCGTAGGGAGTGGCGAACCCTCGCAATTTCTCAGATGCTCGCCTCATTTTTTGCCAATCGATCTCATGAACTTCGACAGGCTTGCCAATATCTTTTAGAAGGGTAATCGTCAAGCGACCACCCAGGTGTTGACGAAACTCTTCAAGCCCTTCAAAGAGGAGACCAGATTCTTCAAGAAGGGGGTGCCACAGGCTAAAACCGATCTCGGTCAAAGTTTGTAAGACTGCCTCGACCTTATCACCTGAAAGCCCCAGTACCTCTTGAGAATAGAGGGTATCCAGTGCAACTCCAATAGCGACCGCATGGCCATGTGAGAGGGTAAAATTTGACATCGCTTCTAGCTTGTGTGCCGACCAATGACCAAAATCGAGGGGCCTGGCCTCGAGCATTTCAAAGGGGTCTCCCCCTTCGGTAATATGGGCCAGATGGGCCTCGGCCGACCGAACAATCAGTGGCCAGTATGCGTCGGGGTTCCTTCTGGCAATCTCTTTGGCGTTTTGTTGTAACTCGCGAAAATCGGTAGGGCTCTTTAAAAGAGCGACTTTGACCGCCTCTGAAAAACCACTAATAAAATCGTCATGAGAAAGGGTCGTCAACAATTGCCTATCGTTGAAAACAGCAAAAGGGACCCCAAACGCCCCGAGCCAATTCTTCTTTTGAAAAAGGTTAATCCCATTTTTCACCCCGACAGCCGAATCTGTCTGAGCCAGGGTCGTCGTCGGTATACGAATGAGGCGCAACCCCCGATGGGCGATTGTACATGCAAAGCCGACAGCGTCGAGAACGGCCCCACCCCCGAGAACAATCACGTAGCTTTGTCGGTCAAGATTTGCAGCGTTAAAAACCTTGAGCATTCGCTCTTGAATATGGATATCGTTTTTGATCGCCTCTCCCCCGGGGACGATTTGTACAGCCGACACACTCTCGATCGTCTTGGCGTATTCACTACAAAATCGATCGATTTTCTCGATAAGATCGGCATGAGCCAATGCGACATTTTCATCGACCCAAAACTGAGCTTTGACCCGCTCACCTTTCTCAAAAGAGAGTCGGCTGTTAGCAACCAAAAGTTCGGCCAATATCGCCCGGTGACGCCCAAAAAGATCATTAAGAAAGTAGTTTCGATGACAAAAAGGGACGACAAAATCGACCTCATTTTCATGAACGGCCTCTTCAGAAAAGTGACACTCGTTCACTAAAGAGCGAGATTTGGAAATATGGGCATTCGGGGGTGTGGTGCGAGTATGAGAGCGATTCAACGCCAGGCCTCATGTCAGTTGAGTAGCAAAGGTGGTCGTACACTTGTTTTGTATTATGGCCCTTGTCAGGGCCTCAGAGAAGTCTAACAAAATTAGCCGGAAAAGGCAAGAAATCCTTTACTCTCCTCTTTTAAAGAGCTATTTTTGATTTCTGTTTTGAGCTGCTCCTACTCTCCAGAAGATTGTGAAACCATCGGCACTCTTGAGCGATTCCTTCCGCCAAAAGTGTTTCCTGGTTGGTAAGGTTGACGAGGTTTTGATCTCCACCAGAAACAGGGGCCACTCTATCAGGTAAGACCGACCAGGCATATGTCTCTATTTCAAACTCAGGCGATATGCCACCATATTCTTCGAGGGCCGACAAGAATTTACCAATCTCTTCCTGAGTCGTCGAAAGGAGACCAAGGCGATCAGCAAAAATGGGAACATGGAAATGGACTCGTAGCTCGGTACCCCGTGCAAGAACATTCTCTTTTTCCAGTTCCTTGAGCCCTTTGGGTAAATCGTCAAAGAAGACTCGCTCGCCATGATCATTTACCAGAACCGACTGGTGCAAATATCGATCTTCGGCAAAATTACCAAGCTCCCTGAGAGCTTGCTTTTTTTCCTCAAGTGATAGCTTTGCAAACGGTACCGAAAGTGCCGAAGAAATCTGGACTTTGCCGATACCAATTTCACCACGGCGGTACGTTTTTACCGCTTCCTGTTGCGGTTCGAACATAACAGCCGAGTGACAAACATCATGACAAACCTGAAGATGTCGACGAATCTTTTTTCGCCCTCCTTCATTTTGATCAACATAGAGGTACCTCTCAAAAAAAGTGACGACCTGGTCACTCTGTTCCAAGAGGCAACCGGGTTCAGGTTCAAGGCAAAGAACGATTTTCTTGCCACTTTGTTGATAATTTTCCTCGAGTTCGGTAACGATTGTCAGAAGGTTTTGGGCCGCCCTTTTTTTACAATCGTTATCAATTAGGCCAGCCCATCCGATCGGCACTGTCGAAATCGTCCCGGTTTTACCTTCAGGAAGTAATTCCGTCAAAATGACAACGAGGTTTCGGGTATAGTCGAGTCGGTCTTGTTGCGCCCAAGATGGGGCATAAACACTATGTTTGACCGTTTTACCATGAAAGTCTCCATAAGGAAAACCGTTGATCGTCGTTACCGAGAATTGATATTTTTCTAGCCACGATCGAAACTGACGACATCGTTCTTTTTCGACAAGCTCCCTGGCGCACCGACCTGAAAACCAAAGTCCCAAACGAGGTCGGGCACCAGATTCAAACGTTGAGGTCCCTTTCACAGAAGGGTCAATATCTAGACTCTGCTCGAGTCGAAAGTGGGCCAAAAGGTTCCTTTTTAATTCTTCAAGATTTTCAGCCGAGTGGAGGTTCGTACAGTAACTAAAATCCATAAACTTTCAGTCCCTAGCGAAGTAATCGACTTAACAAGCTTAGCTCTTCCTGGGCCCACTCTTCGTGACCATATAGAGTCTGCAAGCTTGCCAATAGCTCTCTCGCGGCACGACGGTTTTCTGGAGCGATCTGCCGTACCCGATTGGCTTGATCTTTGAAAAAATCGGCGACCCCCTCGGGAACTTTCGGTTCTTGTTCGAGCTCGACCAGACGTTCCGAAACGACCTCACCGAGCCTCTCTTGCTCGCTGGTGAGTTTATCTTGATGAGCCAAAAGGTTCCTCAAAGCGAGCAAAGCCTCTCGACTCTCTTCTCTTGAACGGTCTTTTTCGGTTGCATCAAGGTAGAGCCTTTCTAAAGGTGAGATACTCCGAGATGTGTTTTGACGACGCTCAAGATTTTGGCGATAGAGTTGTTGTTTGATCACACTTTGCAAATTCGTAATCTCTTGAGCCTGCTGACTATGAGGATAATGTTCCAGGAATGTCTCGACTTCGTCCTCTAGTTCGAGAAGGTTCCCAGACTCTTGCTCTGTTACGATCTTTTGATAAAGGTCTTCTTCGCTAAGAGGTTGCATAAGGTACCAACCCCCTCCGACCATGAGGATAAACAACAAGCAAAGAGTCCCTATAGCAAGCCACGAAGTCGACTGTTGATACCATTCTTCGTCACGGCCACCTAGCTCAGATTCAGAAACACGTGTAAATTTGGCACGTTTACTTTGCATTGCTGAGGGCGAGTCTAATACGAAATCGACATCCGTGTCGGCTGAAACGATCGCCTGAGTCGCTTGGAGCGTATGTTCGATCGAATCGCTGGCCTCTTGTCGTTCAGTTTTTGGATACCCTTTTCCTGCTGTTCCCTGCCCGGCCTCTTTCTCGGGTCTTGGCTTCTTTTTTCCATCGTCAGGTGGTGTTCCAACCGTGACAATACGGGACTGTCCCGCCGCCTCCCCTTTTTGAGCAGGTGGCCTTTGAATTTCCAAAGGGACTTCACCGAGTCGTTTGTAAGCAGCCTGAGCAGTTAAAATACGCTCGTTCCCTTTTTTAGCAAGGAGACGGTGGATAATCTTTTCAAAAGCTTCTGGAATTTCAGCGACGTGGTAAGAGATACGGGTCGGCTTTTGATGACGAATTTTTTCGACGATTTCGGGTAAACTATTTGCATGAAATGGAGGACGACCGGCCAACAAACAATAAAGAACACACCCTAGGCTATAGAGGTCACTCAAAGGGGTAACAGCTTTTCCCTCTGCCTGTTCGGGTGACATGTAGTCGATCGTTCCTAAAACACCCCCTGCTGTTGTCAGGTGTGTAACACCAAAAAGTTTTGCGATGCCAAAATCGAGGAGCTTTATTTTATTTTCTTTGGTAATAAGAAGATTTGCCGGTTTAAGATCACGGTGAACGATGCCACGGTCATGGGCATGCCGCAAAGCAAGGCAAATCTGTCGGCCAATTTCGAGAACCTCTTCCCAACGAAACTGATGGCGAGCATGGAGCTTTTTTTGAAGCGACTCTCCTTCGGCAAGCTGCATGACATAATAGAGGTTTCCCTCGTATTCCCCATAACCGTAGAGCTGCACAATGCCGGGGTGCTTTAACTGTTTGAGCGCTTCGATCTCTGCGTAGAACCGATCTCGTAAGTTTTCTTCATGAGCCAAATCAGGCGACAACATTTTAAGCGCAGCGACTTCGTGGGTATCTTCATGAGTAACCTTATAGACCGTCCCCATACCCCCACGACCTAGCTGCCCGTCAATGCGGTATGATCCGACAATCGTCTCTTTTTGCATTTTTCATCCTCGGTAAGACGCTCTGCTCAAAGCCTTCGCCTTGTGTTTTTACGTTTGCATGCAGCCCATAAATTTACATAATTTTTGGATCTCTATTATAGCGTTGCGAGAAAGAGACTCAATGTTTCCTGCCATACACTCAAAAGAATTTAACAGAATTGGGTATTCGTTTTACGGAAACGTGTTGGCAAAAAAGCAACACCGTAAGCCAAGGCTTTAATGTCGATGAGGTTAATGTATATAAAGATAGTCTATCCCTGGATTTGTAAGAGAGTCTAATCCTTCTGCCGGAATATCGTGGGTGTGCTCAGGTTCGAGGAAGCCAATCCCGTAAGCGATTGCCACGCCTAATAGTAGACAGAAAGAGAGCAAAAACCGGTCATGTGAATGAAAGTGGATTTCAGGGAGAATATCACTAAGTGCAATACATAAAAAGACTCCACCAGCCAGAGCAACGCAACAGCCGATCACATAACTCTGCTCCTCTCCTAAAAATTGAATTCCTCCATAAAAGAGGAGAATCCCTAAGGGACACATAGAGGCGAATAATATATTGACCAAATTTGTTGACGACTTTGACCATTGATCTTTTTTCATTACCGTTGAAATCGACATCGCGTCGAGGGGCTTATGTAAAAAGATAGCAAGGGCAGTCCCTAATCCCCATAAAGGAAACCAACCAGACGAGGCATCTTCACTGTGACTCGACTCCAGACAGACATTTGCTGCCAACGCTGTCCCATCAATAATTGTATGAATAGAAAGGCCAATCATTATTCCGAGCCACCCCAGACGTCCACCAATCCCTCTCCCCTTTTCTCCCAAAGGATGATCGGTGCTCCCCGGAGTGCCACCTTTACCATGACCATAATTGTGGTTATGGTGGGAGCAGCTTGGATCGATCTCGTGGTTGCTCTCAGTCTCGATAAGATCGTGTTGATGAAAATGAAAGACTCTAAGAAGGTAAAACATACCTAGCAGCCCAACCAATGCCCACCACGCGACATCTTCGACCGACCTGGTGAAAACAACGGCATGAGGCAACATATGGAGCATCCCAACCCCCAGCATCAAACCGGATATAAGGCTCAACATCATCTGCATTTGACGATGAGAAATTTTTACCAAAGAAATCAGCTTGCCCCCAGCCAAAGAAGCAGTCATGATAAGGAGGGAGTAAACAACAAGTAGCACAATATCCATTTCTGTCCCTTTTGCATACGAACTGCATTTGCCCGTTATCATAGACGATCTTTCGTACCCGTCAATGGACTTGGTATTCCAGAACCCTAACTGCTGCTAAAATCCTATGCCCCTTCCTGCTAAACTTCTAAAACGTCTACAGAATGCCAAACCGACCGTTGGCATCTCTTCATGTCTTTGGGGAAACAGGGTTCGCTACGACGGTACCGATCAGACCGAACCGACAATTATCGAACATTTTTCAGAAATCGTTCAGTGGGTCGCCCTCTGTCCCGAGGTTGAAATTGGCCTGGGTGTTCCTCGCCCACGAATTGACCTTTTTCTCAAAGAGGGACAATTGGAGCTACGACAAGACAAAACAGATCGTAACTTAACTCAAGCGATGGAGGACTACAGCTTCAAGAAAGGAAAAGAGTTGTTTGCACGTCATCGAATTAGTGGATTTCTTTTCAAGACAAAGTCACCGAGCTGTGCCCTTACCGATGGCAAATACAAAATGCCAGGCGACCGCGAAACAGTCTTACAAAGAGGGCCTGGCCTCTTCACGAAAACAATCCTACACATTGCCTCTAAACGATCAGCTATGGAACTCCCAACTCTCGATGAAATCGGCTTTCGAGATCCGATCCTTCGAGACACATTTTTTGAAAAAATCGTTCTCTATCACGACCACTACGATACGACCTAAGGCCTAGAGGGGTAAAACTTCCCAAACCCGACACCGTTTTCTACATTCAAGCTATTTCGAAGAACAATACCTTTTTGGAGCTGTTAAAACCCGCCATTCTAAAACGGGGGATCAGGCTCGCCCGATTGTGGCTTGATCTCTTTGGGAACTTTTTTTACAACCTTTTTCACCACTTTTTTGGTCGCCTTTTTCCGGGCTGCTTTTTTCGTTGTTTTCTTCTTTGTTGTTTTTTTCGTCGTCTTTTTGGTCGCTTTTTTTCGTGTCCGTTTTGTCGGCCCTTTAGCAGCGCGGATCGCTAATAAGTCGAGCGCTTCTTCAAAACTAAGCTCTTTGGGGTCGCTCCCCTTGGGTAACGATGCGTTCGTCGTTCCATCCGTTACGTAGGGACCGTAACGTCCCTCCAAAACTTTGACCTCTTTTTCGGTGACTGGCGAAGGATCGTCGAATTTTTTCAGTGGTTCAGCGGCTGCCCGCCGACCACGTGTTTTGGGTTTCGAAAGAAGATCGATTGCTTCGGAATAAGTAACCTCAAGGGGTGAAATCCCTTCGGGCAGAGACCGAGTCTCTTTACCACATTTAACATAAGGGCCGTATGGTCCATTTTGTGCAAATACTGGCTGTGTCTCGGTCGGCTTTTCTTTATCCAACGCCCATTCGCCAAGGGTTCGTGGAAGAGAAAGAAGCTTGAGAGCAAGCTCAAGGGTCAAATCGTCGATCGACATCCCTTTAAGAAGTGCAGCATTTTTGGGTTTTTCTTCATCATCAGGTGTGCCGAGTTGGATATAGGGGCCAAACCGCCCTTTTTTAAGATATACCGGCTTCCGGGTTTCGGGACAGAAGCCGAGCGGTTCATCCCCTTTTTGTGCTTCGTCAAGTAACTTAAGTGCAAGCTCCAGTGTCACTTCGTCGGGAGTTGTCGCCTCTTCAATTGAGGCTTTGCGATCCCCTTGTTCTACATAAGGTCCATAACGACCGACACGGACGACCACCTCGTCGGTATGCTCCCCAGACTCAGGAGCCCCCAAAGGGAAGGTGCTCGTTTTTTTCGCATCAACTTCATCAAGCTTGTTCGCCATTAACTCTTTAAGGCCCGGCTTCCCGTTGCCAAAATAGAACCCTTTGAGGTACTCGATATTTTCGACCGATCCACGTGAGATTTCGTCAAGCAACTCTTCCATTTCGGCAGTAAACTGGTAATCGACCAAGCTAGAGAGGTGTTCCCGCATGAGCTTGGCAACTGCAAAAGCGACCCATGTCGGCACAAGGGCGTTTGCCTTTTTAAAGACATATTCACGCGCCTGAATCGTATCGATAATTGAGGCGTAGGTACTTGGCCGACCAATTCCCATCTCTTCGAGTGTCCGTGTGAGCGATGCCTCACTGAAACGGGCAGGTGGTTGCGTCGTATGTTCTTTGGTATCCATCCCTTGTCGATGGACGATCTCTCCGGTAGTGACCGTTGGCAAAATAGACTCTTTGTCGGAGAGGTCGGCCAGCGGATCGTCAGAACCTTCCACATAGGCTCGAAGAAATCCAGGAAAGTCAATAATTTTGCCACTTGCCTGAAAGAGGGCCCCACCCCCTTCGACTTTTAGTGAGATATAACGCCCTTTGGCATCGGCCATTTGACTGGCGATCGTTCTCTTCCAAATCAGTTCAAAGAGGCGATATTGATCAGTATTAAGGACTCCCTTGAGCTTGGAAGGTGTCTGAAAAGGATGCCCTGCAGGACGAATCGCTTCGTGAGCCTCTTGGGCATTTTTTACCTTGGACTTGTAAAAACGGGGTGAGTCGGGGAGAAAATTCGAGCCATATTCAGACCGGACCAGATCACGTGCCGCATCAAGGGCAACCTTCGCAAGGTTCGTTGAATCGGTACGCATATAGGTAATATAACCATTCTCATAAAGACTTTGGGCGACGCTCATTGTTCGCCGTGCAGTAAAGCCAAGCTTCCGGTTCGCCTCTTGTTGTAGGGTACTCGTTGTGAAGGGAGGAGCCGGCCTTGAGGTATATGGCTTTTCTTGAAGGTCGAGAACTTTAAACTCGGCCGTTGCAAGACGCTCGGCAAGCTCTTTTGCATCTGAACCACTAAGTTGCAAAAAGCCCTCTTTTTTTAACTTACCAGTGGCAGGATCAAAATCTTTTCCCGAAGGGATCTTTTCTCCTTCAACCGAAACAAGGTTCGCCTGAAAAGGTTTTCCACCCTGGGTAGTGAAGTTCCCAATGAGGCTCCAATACTGAGCATAATTAAAGGCAATACGTTCCAGCTCTCGTTCGACAACGAGGCGGACGGCGACACTTTGCACCCGACCAGCCGAAAGGCCGACCCGAATTTTTCGCCATAACAATGGTGAGACTTCATAGCCATAAAGACGGTCTAAAATTCGACGTGTCTCTTGAGCCTTCACGAGGCCCTGGTCAATTTCGCGAGTCTCGGATAAGGCATTTTGTATTGCCTCTTTGGTAATTTCATGAAAAACGAGTCGCTCAACAGGGACTTTGGGCTTGAGAACCTCAACAAGGTGCCAACTGATCGCCTCCCCTTCGCGGTCTTCGTCCGTTGCAAGATAGAGCTTATCAACATCTTTGAGAAGTTTTTTGAGTTTGGTAATCTGTTTCTTTTTGTCGGCCGAGACGACATAAATCGGGGCAAACTCTTCGTCGACATTCACACCAAGGTTTGCCCAGGAAAACTCTTTGTACTTTTCAGGGACCTCTTTCGCCCCCTGCGGGAGATCACGCACATGGCCGATACTCGCCTCAACCGTGTAATTTTTGCCAAGGTATTTAGAAATCGTCCTCGCTTTTGCAGGGGATTCGACAATAACGAGAGCTTTTTCGTTTTTCTCAGAGACCATAGTCATCGTGTTTTGGGTGTCTGTAGTTGTTGTAGCTATAATTGTATAGCTATAGAAGGTTGTTGTTTCGTTGTAAATCTACCGAGAATTCACTGAAAGTGGCCTCGTTTTTAACCATGAAATCCATACAACAAAATGCCACTACTCGTTGAGAAGATTTTCTCCTCTTGCTTCATTATCAGGTAGAAAGTAGCCTAGACTCAAAAATTGTCTTGACCATTTTTACAACCGTTATAATGGGCATATTCACGAACTTTTGCGTAGAAAATCAACTCAAGCTGCCTAAAGCCTGCCTTGCCGAGAAAATCTTGTCAACCTCTTTTACGACGAATGAAATTCATTTTTTGGGGGTTTTGTTTTTCCTGCATCCCGTTACAATTGCCCCTAAGTGTAAATATAGTTACTGGTTACCTCCTTTTTGCACCCTCAACAAAAAATACAAGCCTTTATTATGTCAAACGGTCCATTTGAAATATTTCGTAAAAATCAAAAAATTCTCCTTGGCTTTTTTGGCGTTGTCTTGATGCTTGCCTTCGTCGTCGTCCCTCCCCTTTTGGATTACGTCCAAAAAAATGCCAATAGTGGCCGTCAAAACCCCTCTAGCCTTGTTGCCTCGTGGGAAGGTGGTGACCTTACCTACGGCCAACTCAGTCAGATACAACAAAGACGTGCCAACACCCAAGATATCGTTGAGGCCCTCGGCCAGGCCGCCTTGGCCAAAGGTGGGGTGCCAGATATTTATCCCTTCGCCTGGTCGAGAAATATCGGTACAACACCTCTTGAGACGACGTATTACGCCTTGCTACTTGACGAAGCAGACAAAATGGGTATTTCTACCTCTGATGAAATGGCCAACGATTTTATTTTGCATCTGACCGATAACAAGCTCGATAACAAGGAAATCTCGACCGCTATTAATAAAGGCTCTGAAGGGACAATGCGGGTTCGGGAGTTTCAAAAACAACTCCAAGATGATCTCAAAGTCAGCCTTCTACTGAGTTTAGCCCTAAGTGGTTTTCAAGATGGTCACCTAGCTACACATCCAGATCGTCCATGGCACTATCACAAACTCCTCAACCGACGAGTTACTGCCGAAATTGTCCCTGTGAAGGTCGATGACTTTATTGCAAAAGTCACGAAAGAGCCGTCTGAAGATGAAATTCGTGCCGAATTCGAGAACCGTAAAACGGTCAAGACACCTCCCAAGTACGGCTTTGAAATCCTTAAGGCCGATTATGACACCTACTTTGAAGCGGCTAAAAAAGAGATCAGCGAAGACGAAATCAAAAAATATTATGAAGAGAATAAAGAACTCTATCGTATTATCACGGTAGAAACGACAACTGACCCAGGAAAAGACCTCGGTCAAATCGTCGAGGAAAACAAAAGCGATACCGAAGCGTCAGCGACCACCGTTGAGGAAAAAAAAGGGGAGGGAACGACGATCGACAAGAAAGACGACACCAAGGCAGCCGATAAAAAAGAGAAACAGACCGAAGAAAAGAAAAATTCCGACAAAACAGAATCCAAAGATAAAACGGATAAATCGACTGATGGTTCAAAAGATAAATCCACCGACAAATCAGACGGTAACCAGAGAGACAAAGCGCCTTCTCTCGAAGGTCTAGAGAACCGAGCAGTCAAACTCCTTACTCCTAATAACGCTGACCAGGAAAAACAAGAAAAAAAGGAAGAGCAAAAAAAGGTTGGGGAAAAACAGGAGCAAAGTGATCAGAAAAGCGACGACCAAAAGGTAGAGACCTCCACCCAGGCGACCCAGGAAAAGAAAGAGAAGACCAAAACAGAAGAGGCTCAGCCCGACGACAAATACAAGCCTCTTTCTGAAGTCCGAGAGACGATTATCGACCTTTTGGCCTATCCGTTGGCGATGACAAATACGTCAGAGGCACTTGCGAAAGCTCAAGAGGAGCTCACACAGTACGAAACCGCTTACAACGAGGCGATTGCTGAAAAAATTACTCCTCCAGCTCGCCCTGACTTTGAAGAGCTCGCCCAAAAATATAACCTTGTAGCTCAGACGATTCCACTAATGAGTGGTAACGAATTTGTAGAAGAGAAGGTAAAAAACGACGAAGGGTTTGAGGTCTCTAAATACGACATTCAACGAATTAACAACGGTGGTTTTGCCTACACTGCCTTTGTCGAGACGGCTGTAAGTGATAAATTCAAACCCTATATCTATCCTGCAGAAACTTCGCTAACGAACTTCTCACAAGACCGGTTCCTCTATTGGAAAGTCGACGAACTTGCCCCCCATTTTCCCGAATTGGAAGAGATTCGCGGAGATATTGTCAACGATCTGAAAAAACCGGCCGCTCTTGAGCTTGCCAAGGAGGCCGCCTTTCAGCTGGCCGAAGAGATTCGTACGCAAAGTCTTACTGAGAAAGAAAATTTTGACCTTGCCAAGTTCCTCACCGATCGTGAAGGACTTACGGTCATTGATACTGGTGAGTTTGCCCAAAAACAGTTTATGCAAGCGATACCAGGGACACAGTTTACTCAGCCTAGTCTTATGAATCCCTTTGTCGCTGGTGCCCAAATCCCGGACGATCAATTTATGGAGACTGCTTTTTCCCTAAAACAATACGAAGTTGGCCCAACTGATCCGACCAAAGTCCCCTCCAACTTTGTTGGTGACTCTGCTTTTGTCATTCGCCTTCTTAGCGATCCGACCTCTGAGGAAGAATTAATGTCTCAGTTCAAACAGTCAAAAGTCTCTGGTGAAATTGCAGTAATGCTTGAGAATGAAAACAATCTCAGTGCTCTCTTTGCCGGCTATCTCGACTCTCTTATCAAAACGAAAAAATTCTTAACCTTCTTCGAAGACGAACTACAAAACCTTGATCCGACGGCAGGTTAACCGGCCCCAGGATTTTAATTGATGAACAGCCTAGAGTTATATTGACCACTTCGGTTCCATAGAACGAGGTTCAAAAGAAGCTGGCACAACCAGACAACACTGTCTAGATATTTCACGAGCAAATTAACCTTCGGTTGATTTGCTCTTTTTTATGTGTAGAGAACCTTTTCTTCCAAAGGGCCTTCGTTGCGTGGTTTAAGCAGTATCGCTCCTAGTGGCGGTAATGTAAGGGTAAGTGAGTAACCATAACCATTAGCCCCCACAGATGAAGCAGAGACCTCGCCACAATTACCGACATTCGTTCCACCATAAAAGGAAGAATCGGTATTTAAAATCTCGGCATACAGACCACCTTGTGGGACTCCCACAATAACCCCTTTACGAACTTCAGGGGTAAAATTGCAAAAGACAACAACAACCTCGGCCTGGCTCTTACCATATCGAAGGTAAGAAAGAATCCCTTCGTCGGCGTTCTCGCAATCAATCCACGAAAACCCCTCAGGGTTATGGTCATTGATGTAGAACGACTCTTCATTCAAAATGAGTTTACAAAGATCTTTTGAAAAGGTATGAAGCTGATGATGATCTTCTGTTTCTAAAAGGTACCATGGCAAGCTAATATCGTTATCCCATTCGGTTACCTGGCCAAAATCGCCTCCTTGAAATAATAATTTTTTTCCAGGCTGAGTCGCCCAAAAAGTCAATAATAACCGCCAATTTGCTCGCTGCTGCCACCAGTCGCCCGACATTTTGCCAAGTAAAGATCTTTTGCCATGGACGACTTCGTCGTGAGAAAGGGGCAAAATATATTTCTCACGATAGGCATACATCTGGCCAAAGGTCAACTCGTTATGGTGGTAACGTCGATGGACGGCCTCTCGCCCCATGTAACGTAATGTGTCGTTCATCCACCCCATATTCCATTTATAATCAAAGCCTAGGCCACCCTGATCGACCGGCGAGGTCACCCCCTCCCAGGAGGTCGACTCTTCGGCAATCGTAAGAACTCCCTTGTGATGACGATGAACCTGCTCGTTAAATTTCTTTAAAAAATCGATCGCCTCTAGATTTTCTCGTCCCCCATGCTTATTAGGAAGCCATTCCCCTTCTTCACGACTATAGTCCAGGTAAAGCATCGAGGCGACAGCGTCGACCCGCAAACCATCGACATGGTATTGATCAAACCAAAAGAGGGCATTAGCAATAAGAAAATTTTGAACCTCACAACGACCATAATTAAATATTTTGGTCCCCCAATCAGGATGGTCTCCCTGCCGAGGGTCGTCGTGTTCATAAAGACTGGTCCCGTCAAAATTGGCCAAGCCATGAAGGTCTTTGGGGAAGTGGGCTGGCACCCAATCCAGCAGAACCCCAACTCCATTTTGATGGCAGTGGTCGATAAAATACATGAGATCTTGTGGACGACCATAACGGCTCGTTGCCGAATAGTAACCGACTGTTTGATAACCCCAGCTACCGGTATAAGGGTGTTCGCTAACGGGCAAAAGCTCTAAATGGGTGTAGCCGACCTCATGGCAGTAGTCGACCAATCGGTGGGCTAGATCACGATAGTTCAGCCAACCATTCTCACGTGATCGATCTTGTTGCCAGCTACCAAGATGGACCTCATAAATATTGAGTGGCTTCTCATAGGAATTTCCTTCACATCGCTGGGCCATCCAATGGTCGTCGTTCCACTGATAAGTCGCTAAATCGGTAACGACCGAAGCCGTTTTTGGAGGGATCTCTGCAGAAAAGCCGTAGGGGTCACTTTTTTCGACAATTTTGTCTTCGGCCGTTTTGATTTGGTACTTGTACCTTTGGCCGACCCCGATTCCTTCAACATATATTTCCCATAGGCCACTATCACCTATCGGCTTGAGGTGGTGGTCACTACCTTGCCAATAATTAAAGTCAGCAACGAGGGTGACCTCCTTTGCATTCGGTGCCCATAAAGAGAAATGGACCCCCGGCTCTCCTTCAACCCGACGGAGATGCGCCCCCATTTTATGGTACAGATCCCAATGTTCCCCTTTTCCGAAAAGGTGGCAGTCAAATTCGGTAAAAAGTGGTAATACCATCAAAAGGATTCATCGCCTTCATAGAGAGACCAACAGAACAATTTCTGTCAACGTACCCAAGACAGAAAAAGACTCTCTAACTTGCCACTGCCTCGCGGTGTGGCGTTAGCAATGTCGTTAATTTCCGGGTAAATTTTTTGTAAAAACCACGTGTTCCCAAACGCCAAAAATCGGGGGCTCTCGACACTCTTCTATCCGCTACCTCGACAGGTGAATCGTTTGGAGAATCGTTGTTCGTTAAACCGGGGTGTGCCGACTCGACCGGGAAATAAGATTCTTGCCACTGATAACACCGGACCTGGTGAATCTGCATAATTTGATAAATCCGTTTCCAGTACTCACCATTTTTAATCGGGACCATTTCACCAAAACGTTCCCACTGGAAGTCATTCTCCGCCCAAAAACCTAGCCCCTTTTGAAGACCATGCTTGAGATAGCTACTCGAAGTAATTAAGGAGACCTGCGCCGCTTGATCGATCGCCTCAAGTCCACGAATGATTGCCAAAAGGCTAAGCTCTTCTTCAGAGAGACCAACCTCGTGATCAGTCACCTCAAGTTGCCACTTTGTATCGAGCGATTCAATCGAAAAATGCCACCTACCCGACGGTCGACGACGAACCGGTAAGAAGGACGCACCTTCGTCTTCTGAGACCGTCCGATCATCAGTAATGAGGGAATGGCTTCGAACAAATAAGAGGTAGTGTGGAAGGGGCTTATCCATTTTTTATTTTACCTTTTCTTACTAATCGTTACACATTACCTGTTTTATCGGATGCCTGTCTAAGGTCCTTCAGAAAAACTCTTCTATTGCCCTATAATTTTATAGAATCGCCCTTTTTCTAACCAGAATGGGTGAAGTACTGTCAAAAAATCGGTATTTTTTCTACCGATATCAGGGGTTATATCGCCGTCCTGAGTGCTATTTTCGTCTTTTTCTGCTCGATAAGATTGTGGAGCAAGTATTGCCAGTTTGTAAGACATCCTGGAGTTAGTCGCCCAAGGATACGTGCATATTGAGCCCCGGTGATTTCAGGAGAATTTGCTGGTATCTGGTCCAGATGCAAAAGTGCGAGGAGTGCTCCACTGATCGCTTTCAGAGAGACCTCATGGCCACCTATTGTGTTTATTGGTAAGTAGTTACAGCTCTCCTCTGTAGACTCCTTGAGAAGTTGGCAAAGGGTTTCCGGGGAACTGTAGGGGCTGTGAACAAGAAAATCGTTGACCCTTGTAAGACGTGGAAAATAGTCACGGATTGCTTTCTGAATGTTCGCTGCCAACATTATTGGCAACGTAGAAGCCGAATCCAAAGACTTCTCTTTAAAATCTTTGATTACCCTCAGGTTTTCTGGTGAATATTCTGGAATCCAACCCCCTGATATGGGGAAGTACGGACTTAGGTCACTTTTCCCTAAATTATTTGATATAGAGGGTTTACGGTCATTCTCTGGTTTACTTATCCCAAAAATTCTTTTAGAAAATGACTCTTCCCAATAAGCTGCCCCTGGGCCAACATGAAGGACAATCTGCTTGGGTGGTCGTAATATCTTCTCTTGTCGTACAGGTAGATAAGTCAAGAGTGTCTGCGTCTCTTTGACCTCGATAAGCCCTTTAGGAGAAGGGGTTTGCATTGATTTTGAATCGTTAGGGTTGTCAGAGAGAAACAACCATTTGGCGAGAAGATCGACCCCCTCCCCCTGCCCTCCAGATGCCAGGTCTCTCATTGGAAAGTGGTCGATTACGTTGAGCCCAGTCTGCTCTGCCAAAAGGACTGAATCACATAAACCATTATAAAATAGTGGTTTATCACTAGAGAGAGACCAAATCCCCGGATCAAAAACCCCAAGTGCAAGGACCTCATGACGAACCCGCTCCGAAAGAACTAAAAGGGACTCGGCCAATTCAGTCATTTGATTTGTTAACTCAATCTGAAGCAAGCTTTTGTCAACCAAAGAGATAGGACGACCTTGGAGCAAAGCAAGCCATAGAGAAGTAACTTGTCCAGAGAGGACGATTTCCTTAGTCAGCAAAATTTTTGGGCGAATATTAAGGCCGTTTCCATCAACGGTAACCATGACTGCAAAAATTTTCTGTGCATAGAGGTCAACGCTAATCCCTATGACTGTACGGGTTTGCGACGAGTCTCCACCGGCTGCCAGTCGATCGGCTGGCTCGGTCGTTTTACGTAAAAATGGAGAAGGTGTTTCGTCCATACGTTCCTACAAGTAGTAAAGAGGGGGAATTCCCCCCTCTTTACTTTTTATAAATCTTTTCTAGGCAACAAGTTGTGGCTCGAAAACACGGCTGGAATTCTTGACGGCATCTAGGAATTCCTCAAAAAGGCGGCCATCAAGTGCCGAGGCAGTTTGAGCCTGAGGATGGAACTGAGTCCCTAGAACGAACCAATCATCACGTTGACATTCGATCGCTTCTATAACCCCATCTGGACAGATTGCCGAGACCTTGAAATCGGTTGCGACCTCGTCAATAGCCATATGATGGCGGCTATTAACTCGGACTTCTCCGTCACCATAAACCTTTTCCATCAAAGTACCTGGGACGACTTCCAGACCGTGCCTGTGGCCCCGATCTTGCGAATCGCTATGCGGGAGTGCGCTGGGGAGGTCTTCTGGGATATGGTAATGAAGGCTACCCCCCTGAAGGACATTAAGAAGCTGTAATCCGGCACCGATCGCAAACAGGGGCATACGCCGCTTTGCAAGGGAATCAACGAGTTCCCTGTCAAAAGTCTCTCTCTTTTCGGCCATGAGGCGAGTAGAGGGATTCCTGACAAAGCCTTCATTGTGAGAATCAATATCTTTTCCACCAACGAGGACAAAGCCATTGACCATGTTTAAAGCCGACTCGATATCGTCTTTATTGTTTAGAGGGGGAAGAACAATGGGGATTCCTCCCGCTCGCTGAATGTGTTGGCAGTAACCACTGGCAAGGAATGAGAAAGATGATTTACCGCCGGTACCTTCTTGATAATCGGCGTTAAGGCCGATCAATGGTTTAATAGACAATCTGAGACTCCCTTTCAGACAAATTTAAAAACTTAAATCGGTTCATCCAGCAGGTCGGTCTCCACTTACAGGCAATTATCAACAAAAACAGCGGCTACACACCTACAACAGCTAAAATACCATAGCAATCAAAGGCACTGCGCCAGCCCGTCAAAAAACTCTAATCAAGCAAACACAGAAGCAGCATCCTTGGCAGCACCACAGATACACCTTTAGCAGTAGGCTTTGATAAAGCTTAAAAATTTGTCAATGGATGCGAAGCGGAACACCTCCTGTCGGGTGAAAGGGAATACAAGTCATTGGAAGAGTTTAAGGATTTCAAAAGAAATAGCAACCAGCATTCCCTATTTTGTACCTAAAATAAATTAAAGCACCCTATATTGTGCTAGCACTCTTCAATTCTTCCACGAACGAAGAGGGCAACAAAAGGAGCTCCTCCAAACAGATCTGCGCCATCTATTTTTAGTTTCTCAGGGCTCTCATTCGATTGTGGGTTTCTAGATCGGTAGCATCTGGTACCTTAAAAGGCGAGACGAAAAAAGAGCGATGGTAAATTTCGTTCTAAATCGCCTCAATAGAAGACAATGAGAAAATTTTAAGAAACAACACATGAACTTTGAAAACGTTTGCCTTGAGTCAATCGGCTACATCCTACCCGACGAAATTGTCACTTCCACACAGATTGAAGAAAAGCTCGCCCCACTTTACAAACGTCTTCGCCTTCCAGAGGGACGTTTAGAGCTCCTTACTGGTATCTCAGAACGTCGATTTTTTCCGACCGGTACCCTCCCAAGCGAGGTTAGTATTGCTAGCACCAAACGTGCAATTGAGGTCGCCGAGTTTGACCATAAAAAAGTTGGTGCCCTTATTCACGGGTCTGTATGCCGAGACTACGTCGAACCGGCAACAGCATGTCGCGTCCACCATTACGCAGCACTTCCAAGTGACTGCTTCGTCTACGATGTTTCAAACGCATGTCTAGGCCTTCTAAACGGCATGTTACAGGTCGCCTCGTTGATCGAGTCTGGACAAATCCAGGCAGGTATTGTCGTCGGTACTGAGCTGGGTAGAAACCTTGTTGAAAAGACGATTGAAACGCTCAATACAAGGCTGGAACTCTCCCGAAAAGATATCAAACAGACGATCGCTTCACTAACGATCGGCTCAGCCAGTTGTGCTGTCTTGCTAACAGATCGTTCGCTAAGTCGATCACAAAATAGCTTTTTAGGAGGCCAGGTCTACGCCAACACCCAACACTATGCCCTCTGCCATGAGGCCGAATCCGATGAAGCACGCCCCCTTATGGAAACCGACTCGGAAGAGCTCATGAAACAGGGCATCGTTACCGGACAAACGACATTTGAAAAATTCTTGAAGACGACAAACTGGTCGAGAGAGGGGATCCAAAAAACGATCTGCCACCAAGTGGGGGGAACCCATCGCAAACTAATGCTTGAGAGCTTGGGGTTACCAATCAGCCAAGATTTTCCCTCTTTTCCATTCTTGGGAAACACCGGTTCGGCCGCTCTACCGACGACTTTGGCCCTTGCTGCGGAACAGGGTCACCTTGTTCAAAACGACAATGTCGCCCTGCTGGGAATCGGTTCTGGTATTAACTGTGTTATGGCCGCCCTTCATTGGCAAAAAAGCCTTATTTCTGGGGGGAGCTTCTCTTAGACCTTCCGAGCTATTTAAGCTTATGGTTAGCCTTTGTCTTTGGTCTGGTTTTTGAGGGCCTGCTTCTCATTTTCTCAAGTCGACCAAAATCGAAATCGAATTCAAACGTATGTTCGGGCGACTCAAACACTCTCTGCAGATAAGGTGAGTAGGTTTTTACATAAATTTTTTTATCAGCGGGGGAAAACTCCAGAAGACGAAGCCACCCATTTCCACCATTGGCCAAATTTTGGTAATCGGTCAAGAGTTCAATTACTTTCCCTCCTGCCAGATTCTTTGACTGTTGGAATCGGCTACCATAGAAGTGGCCATTGACAACCATAAAGACGTTCGCATTTCTCTTAATGAGCTTATCCCATAGCTGCTGGCCATTGTTTCCCTGAATTTGATCCTTCTTTGGAACTACCCTGTCTCTTCCTGAAAGGCCAAGGTAGGTATGGGTCGCTACAATCACATTGTGGTTGGGATGTTCCTTGATAACTCGGTCGGCCCAAGCGATTGCCTTATCTCGTGGCAAGTACTCGAGGTTAACGACCAAAAAGGAATGGCCATTGGCTGTAAACTCGCAGACGTTGTTTTCATTCCCTTCTTCAAAGTTACCAAGATACCACTTTTTATTAAGAAATCGTTCCGGGGAGAAGTACTCGTTATACTTTTGGGTATCCCGAACTTTGGGATTCTTTTTGTCGATTGTATCGTGGTTTCCGGGAACGACACTATAAGGAATGCCCTTTTTTTCAAGCGTTTTCATCGCCGCATCGGCAAGTTTCCACTCTCTCTCGGTCCGATCGTTGATAATGTCACCAAGATGGATAACGAACTTGATATTTTTATTCTGGGCCTCTTGCGCAATCCACTCTGTTTGCAACTGATAAATTTCAGGGTAACGCAACGAATAAATTTGGGTATCGGGTAAAAGGGCCACACGAAACGCTTGTTCCTCGGCTGACTCTTCTTTAGGGCCATTTTTCTGCGCTGAAGCAACCGAGGCAAAACCGACAAAGAAAAGTAACAGCAAGGTATGGTTAAACCATGGAGTATTCATTGAACAATAACCTATTCTTTAAAAAATATAATACCTTGGAAAGCACGCCACAGGTACCAGACCACCAGAGATCATAGAGCAATGCAACATTAACTCTCCGCAGGTGAAATGTTGGTAAGAGGTAACACCCTGAATATGGAAATAAAGTCAAGCCGCCGGTTTTCCCTTATTTTATGCCTAGGTGCTGCCACTTACAACAAGTTCCTAGAGACTTCTCGGATGTATTGTGTCCATTAGAGTTTCATGCCAATGGAAGCTGGAAGTCCCTCAGAACTATAATTGGTGTGGAACAATTCTGGAGTGGTATAAGTGGAAATGTTGGCGTTCGACAATAGGTATTTGTTGTTGCGTAAAAATACCCCCCCGGCCAAACATAATTGATTACTTTCCCCGTCTCCCTTCGGTAACTTGGCTCGCGCAGACGACGGCACTCAAACAATACCGCCCAATACGCATCTCGCCAAGAGATTTCGGTTTAGTGCGTTTAAAGCTCTATTCGAGAAAAACCGTTTTCGTACACCTATTTAAGTCCGGCTAAAACATTTCCCCAAAGCGAAAACGACAATGTTCTCTTCTTCATTTTTGTCGTTTCTTTTTTAGACGATATGATCATTACCCCGCCAAAGCGGAATACAAGTGATACTGAAACTCAGTAAACGTCTTTGTGATCACGTCTGCGTTTCCGAATACAGCAATCGCGTCCTCAATTGCCTCGTACTTGAGTTTGATAAGTTCAGGCAGAATCTCACGGTCAAGAACTTCTTCGCCCGTTTCAATATAGCGAGACAAAACGAACTCGACAAACTCGCGCTGTTCTGGTGAGAGTGATTCGTAAATTCTCGCCTCTGCCATTCGAACTCGTTCCGCCCTTGTGATAGGCGATATTTCAAAACTGACATATTCCAGAACATCAAAGAGATCACTCTCAGGATCAGCGACCAGATCACGCAATGTCTTAAGGGCTTCGAGGTTGTAGCCCGCTTCATCGAGTCGTTCGAGCAAACCTTTTCGCGTCGTGGGATCGCTCCAAATATCGCGTAGCTCCTGTTCCGTCGTGTAGAAGTCTGGCAGCTTGCCGAAAAGTTGTTGAATAAACATCTCAGCGGTCATCGGTTGACCGTCCGGCCCCCAGAACGACGTCTCAGTCATGTGTTTGACTTGAAGTGTTTTACCTTTCCCCAATTTGATTTGGACTTTCTTGATACACTTACAAGGACGCTCACTGCAAACCTCGCACGGTTCCTTCTCGCACACACAGGGCGATTGCCCACACTTCTTGCACTCCTTGGGCTTCTTCTCGCAAACACAAGGATACTGGCCGCACCGCTCGCACTCGTCTGGCTCAATAGGATCACCGTCCCACTCAGGATCAGAGAAGTTATCAAGGATGTTCACGAAGTCATAAATCGTGAAGTATTCCTTCCCGTCAAACAGTCGCGTTCCACGTCCTATAATCTGCTTGAACTCTATCATATCATCGACAGGCCGCATCAAAACAATGTTTCGCACATTGCGGGCGTCAACACCCGTTGAGAGCTTCTTAGAGGTCGTCAGAACGGTCGGAATTGTCTTTTCGTTGTCTTGAAAGGCCCGTAAATGTTGCTCGCCTATGCCGCCATCCTCGGAGGTAACGCGAACGCAATAATCAGGGTCATTGCTCTCTTTCATCTGGTTGATCAGATCGCGAACGATAGCGGCATGAAGTTGAGTGTGGCAAAAGATAAGTGACTTCTGATTCTGGCTGGCATCCTCAAGAAAGATCTTCACACGATACTGCTCGCGTTCCACAATCTCGATAACCTTGTTGAAATCTTTTTCTTTGTACTGTTTGTTCTGCTCAACTTCGCCCTGAATGATTTTGTCATCGGGCGAGTACACGTACTCATCAAGCGTCGTCTTGATTCGCTTAACGCGAAACGGAGTCAAGAAACCGTCGTTGATCCCTTCTTTGAGCGAGTAAACGTAGACCGGCTCGCCAAAATAACTGTAGGTGTCAACGTTGTTCTTGCGTTTGGGCGTTGCCGTTAGGCCGATCTGAACGGCGGGCGAGAAGTATTCGAGAATCTCCCTCCAACTACTCTCGTCGCTCGCTCCGCCCCTGTGGCACTCATCAATAATTACCAAGTCAAAGTAGTCTCTCGGGTACTCGCCAAAGTAGGCCGTTTCACCCTGCCCCCTCATAAACGTCTGAAAAATCGTAAAAAAGATGCTCCCGTTGGTTGGCACTCGCCCTTTCTTGGCGATCTCGTCGGGGCGAATCCGCACGAGGGCATCTTCTGGAAACTGGCTGAAAGCGTTGAAGGCTTGATTCGCAAGAATGTTGCGGTCTGCCAGAAACAGAATGCGAGGGCGGCGTGAACCGTCACGCCTGAGGTTCCACCGTGTGTGAAACAGTTTCCAAGCGATCTCAAAAGCAACGGCCGTCTTGCCGGTGCCGGTCGCCATCGTGAGCAAAATTCGCTCTTTGCCGTTGGCAATCGCGTTGGTAACACGGGTGATCGCGTTCTCTTGGTAGTAGCGGGGCTGCCACAACCCACACGATTTTCGGACCCGGCAGGAAGTTCGCGACAAATCAGCCCGGAACGGGGATAAGCCGTCGAGATTAGAAACAACGGTACCACAAAAAATTCCGAACAGATATCATCCCTGCGTGCAAATTTCTATCGTAAACTCCTACTCTTAGACGATTTACACGAACAATAATTCATCGTTAAGATATGTTAGAATATGTATTTGCAATTGAGGCTGTGCTTTTGCCTCAGCTACACCTCTTCAAACAACTCCAGCAACTTGAAGACCGTGTTGTGATTCCTGATAGTCATTTGTTGATAGACAGGTTCTTTTGCCAATTTCATAAACGTTGTTTTGGTTAGCTGCTTCTTTGAAACCGACCAGAAGATGACCCCTGGCCCGCTTGTAACAGTTTCAATGTCTGCCTTCGGTGGAGACAATTGGGCCATTACTTTCTTTGGTGTCGTACCGTTGAGTGTAAAAAGAGCGTTATGTTTTTGATCGTCGTCTTTGCCCCAAGTCCCTGGAGCCGCTTGCAAAGCAGACTTGTATTTACGATGGGAGAGGACAATTGCTTGGGCCTTGTAGGAAAATCGTTTTGAGAGCCCCTCCTCTATCAGGGCCGTCAATTCTCTACCCTTCGTTTCTGGAGAGAGAAAGAGGACATTTCCACTCTGGATATACGTGCGGACGTTCGTAAGCCCAAGGTCTTCAAAACACTTTCGAAGGTCATCCTTGGCAATGATATTCTTTCCACCAACATTGATGCCTCGGAGTAACGCCAGAAATTTTGAATCTGCTCGTGCCATGAATCGAGTTTATCCTCTCTAGATTACTAAACGCTGCATCGGCTTCATTGTCGAAACGTAAAAACGGGGGACGCGGTGGCCTAGGACTGACAAACACTCGAAAAAGCTAAATTGCTAAGTTCATTAAAAGCTCGGCTACGACTTGATTTGATGTTTTTAATTTTTCACATGATCTATTTCATGCGGTAAAATCGAACGCACCCCAGAGGATTCGAGCCTCCAGCTTTTGGTTCCACAGCTCTGCAGTCTAAAATACCAGAGTGACAAAGAGAAGAAACCTTTCCCTATTTTTCACAAAATCGATTTTGTGATTAAGAGGGGGGCTTCATTACTTTACGAATTATCTGGTTATCAAAGTAATTAATGGACATTCCGGCATCGACAACGACCGACTGAGCGACAATGCCACTCGAACGAGGACTTAGTAAAAAAGCAGCCGTACTCGCTGCCTCGGCAGTTTCGACTGCTTGACCACGTGGGATCACTTGCTCGGCATAGAGATAGGCATCCACATAGCCAGGAATACCGGCCGAAGCTGAGGTCTTTAACAGACTCGGTGAAACAGCGTTGAAACGGACCTGCGAAAAAGAACTGAACGACTTTGTTAAAAAGGTTAGTGACGACTCAAGAGCGGCTTTAATCGGAGCCATAAAACCATAATTTTCACTCGCCATACGGGTTGTTGAAATCGAAACGGTTACTACCGAAGCAGTCGGCACAAAGAGATCCTTAAGAGCATTGGCAAGTTGCACCAACGAAAAGCAGGAGATATCAACTGCTTGTAAAAATTGTTTCTTTGTCGTTTCATGAAACGGTTTTATCCCATCTTGATAATCGGCAAAAGCAATACTATGCAGAAGGCCATCATAGAGGTCCCCCCGTTGAGTCAGCTCCTCTGCTAGGTGAGCAATCTGATCGTCGTGCTCAACATCACAGACATAAACGGGGCGATCGGCCAGCAACCGCCTTAAACTCTCTTTTCGTTTTTCACTACGGACGACATAAACGACATTTGCTCCCGAATCTTCGAGAATTTTTGCCGTTTGCCACGCGACAGACTTTTTATTGGCTACGCCAAAGACAAGGAAATTCTTTCCTGTAAGTTGCAAAAAATCTGCCGGCATCGTAGGCGACTTTCAATAGAAATAGTTTGTTGAACTGTCAGTAGTAGTGCTTTACCATTTTCGAAGGACCAAGTTATAACTTTGCATTGGCCATGGTGCAGGCAAACTCAAAAGTCACGGCGAGCTTTTCGCCGTTTGTGACCTTAGCCTTCATAAAATACGTATTTTTCAGACGTTCGCCAAGATGAACTTCGAGCGACACTGTATCACCTGGCCGAACCATTTTCTTGAATTTTGCATTCGTCAAACGGGTAACGACGGGGACTCCTTCTTGATCGGCTAGAAGTTTAGATAATAAAATTGCCCCGGCTTGCATTCCAGCTTCACAGAGGATAATCCCTGGTGTAATCGGTGCCTCAGGGTAGTGCCCTTGGTAAAAGAACTCTTCTGCGTCAAAGGTCTTTTTGCAGATAATATGGTCTTCGGTTTGTGAAACAATTTCATCAATTAGAAGCATCGGCTTTCGATGTGGAATTGCTTCTAGAATTTCTTGCTGACTCATAAATTTCTTCTTCATACAGAGAAATACAATTAGTTAGAGTGGCTTACCAGTTATACCACTATTGTGTAATAAAACATTAGCTGGTGGTCTCTGTCGCCTCAGTCCCTTTTTTGCCATCTACAGATTCTGGATTTTCGGCCTCGCAAGCCCCTCGTTTTAACAGAGCAGCGTCCACTTCGTTTGCAACGATCACTCCATAGTTAATCGCTCCTAGCCATCCTGACATAATGATACCTACGCTGCCGGCATGATAAAGCCCCCTGACCTGTTCCGACAAGGCACGACTCACACCAAGACCTTCGAATTTTGTCCCAAAGCTCGCCCCTTCCCTGTGCTGCGTGTAGTGCTCAAAAGTGCAAGGGGTCGCCGCCTCGACATGACAAATTCGAGCACGAATATTGGGGAAATACTTTTCTGCGGCATCTAGAGTCGTTTCAATAAGCCTCTTCTTTCGGCTTTCATACTCCTCCGTCGGAAGACCACTCCAGTCACTGTAATTAGCGTTTGTACTCGAAACGATCAAAGTTCTCGGCCGCTTTGCTGTCGGACGCATTGACGGGTAATAGACCGAAAATGTTCGACTCGTTATATCTGCTGAGAGAAGTTGCTCTGTTGAAAAAGTTGGAGCAGTCGAGGTAAACAAAAGGTCGCCTGTCTCTTCTGGAATCGTCTCACCCTCATTAAGACCAATATAAACCTGGGTGCTCGAATTATTAAGACGGACCTCTCTGGCCTGGTCGACAAAATTTTTGTCAAATTTATCTTGTCCAACAAATTTAAAAATTGTCGAGAGAAGGTTTGCATTCGAAATGACCGCCTTCGTTCGAATCATCCGCTTACCGACAGTGACCGACCTGACCTCTCCATGCTCGACTCCAATTTTTTCGACAGAGCTTCGGATAGCAATATCAACCCCATTGGCGAGAAGCTCTTTTTCCATAAGGGTTACCAATCGGTCGGTTCCCCCACAAAAGGTAAACACCCCTTTTGACATAAAATTCGAAAAAACGATCCCATACGTTAAGGCTGGATCTTCTAACGTTGAGCCATTGGCGTAAGTAATCGGCTCCATAAGAAGACGAACGACGTCACTTCTTCCGGGAAAATACTTTTCAAAAAGTTCGCCGGTGGTCAACTGTTGCTCGTCGTAAAAATTCATTTGGCGAGCGGTGTCAAAAAATGCCTTTACCGATTCGACAGGAATGCCAAACTCGGGTCCACTGAGAAGTCGGGTAAAATCTTCTCGATTGAAGGTCGTTGTTAACGAAAATTGTGGGTTGTCAAATCGGATTCCCTTAAGTTGTTCGATCGAGTCGGCAATCTCTTGTGACCAATAACGTCGACAACTCTTTTTCATACCGACAGGAAAACCATGAAGTGAAACATCAAAAATATACCCTCCCGGTCGTTTAAACCACGTCGCAAGACCTCCCAGTTTATAATGTTGCTCAAGCAACAAAACCTTGTAACCGGCACGAGCAAGGATGTTAGCGCTGGTCATTCCACCGAGACCACTTCCAATGACAATAACGTCATACTGTTCCTTGATGTGTTTTAAGTGGTCTTTAGCCATGAAAATTTAACGATCTTTGAAAGTAACTACATTTTCAAAAGAGGATAGAATAAGTGAACCAACATCACTCCCTTTGTACATCAACGGAGAAGGTGTTGGTTTGCAATAGAAATCCCACTAATAATCGCCCCTACAATACCAACAAACCCTTGATCGGTACCACATACGAAGAGGTTATTCAAATGGGTCGTCCCATCAAACTGTTTCTTCGGCGCCCCATAGATTGCACCGTTTCGATGCCATGTAAACCGCTCAATAGTCGTCGGCGTAAACATATCAGTGTCGATAATATGTTTACGAAAGTCGGGCATAAATCGAGCCGCCGAAGCTGTATTTTCGTCGTACCAACGTGCCTTGGCCAATTGGTACTCTTCTTTGGATAAATTTCGCCATTTATCAAAATTAGCCAGCGAAGTAATCCGGATGATTCCATCGGACAAGTTTTGGTTGTCCGAATAGGAAAAGTTATTTGGGGAGCAGATAACCCCGGTCCGAACATCACATAATTGATCGGCAGGAACACGCCAATCGAATTTTTCACTGTCGTTATAAAATACGATCGTATGACGATAGTCGAAATCGGCTGGCAGACAATCTAGTGTTGAAATCGTCTCAATAAAACTTAGCTGCCCAACCTCCTGCTTTGGGATGGCCGGACCTTCCTGACACATTTTCATCGTTTCAGCCCAGCCGGCAGAGGAGACGACCTTTTTAGCCTCAAGGATTTCACCATTTTCAAGAAGGACACCTGATGTCTTACCATTTTTGATAAGAATTTTCTCAACACCGGTATGTAGTCTGAGCATACCACCGAGGGTTCGAAACCGTTTAACCAGTTTTTTTAAGATAAGACGGACACCGGCAAGGGGTCGCGAGAGCCCTTCCATATAGATACTTCGGAACATAATACAAAACTGGCCAAAGTCCATATCATGCTCTCGGGCATTTCCGTACCACATGAGTGGGCAAAGCAACATCTCCACAAGTAACGGGTCGGTTAGTGTTTCACTTAAAACCTTCCGTGTTGAAACTTCAAAGTCACTCTGGCTGAGGTGATCGTACTCGATGATTTTTGAGAGGAGCTTTTGAAAAGCTTCCCGCTGATGGGGAAAATTCTTTTCAACTTCTGAGACAAAAAAATCGAAGTCGTTATTAAAATAGAGATCAACATCAGGAAACCGGATCGCTGATTCAACTTGCTCGGCAAGGGCAAACTCGTCCCACTTTATGCGAAGCTGGCGTAACAGTCGGGCTAAAGGCCCCTTTTTGGCCCCTTTAGGGGTAAAGTTGGTCATTGCATGCAGACCAACATCGTAATTTCGTCCACGAAGTCGGTAGAAAGAATTAAGACCACCAACAGTAGAATGTTTCTCTAAGATACAAACCTTTTGGTCGTAATGCGCCAGACGGATGCCGGCCGCCAGGCCTGACATTCCTGCCCCGATAACAATAGTATCGTACATTAAATTTCAGCAAAGCCTAACATGGCATCTAAGACAAAGAAGATCGGGCACAAGAAAAACCTATCACCGCAAAATGTCAACGAAACCCCCAACGAGTAAAGCCGGCAAAGTTTCACCACAAAGGAAAACTTTACAGCCCTTTCATAAGAGGGGTCAAATAACTCACGGTGCTGGCCATGCTGGCCAATTCGCCATAGTTCTCTTCTGGAATCTGAATTTTGTGCCGTTTTCGTAACTCCATAACGATATCGAGAAAATCCATGCTATCGAGCTCTAACTGATCACGGAAAGCGACCTCATCTTTGAGGTTAGAAAGATCTTCATCAGGAGCAATATCTTTAAGAATATCAATAATTTCAGTACGAATGTCACTCGGCGTCATTATAAACCCTTTTATGATAACCTCTTACAACACAAGGGAACAACCATTCTCTTGTTACAACCAAGTCAAAAACAATTTGCCAAAAAAATCGGGCAAAAGACAGGCACATTCTACCGCCAAACCAGCATTTGTTCAACTAACTCTCTGGAAAAAAGAGAGTCCAAACCAGCCAATGGAAACCAAAAGAGATTATCCCGACATTTTCTGGACAATCACGACTGAGTTCGTCCCCAACATACCAAAGGACATATTCAAGATATATTCGACCTTCTCAATCTTTTTGGGATCACCAAGGACAAGGTTCTTAATAGCACACTCAGGGTCGAGGTCATCAACGTTAATCGTTGGATGGCATAGTTGGTCATCAAAAGAGCCAAGATTCCCAGCCAGTTCCAATGCCCCTGCTGCTCCCATACAATGACCAATATAGCTTTTGGTGTTGTTAACGTAGGTCGTTGGACACCCTCCAAAAACCTCGTTGATTGCACGACTCTCCTGAGTATCTCCACTGGGAGTCGCCGTTGCATGGGTACTAATGAGATCAATCTCCTCTGGTGCAAGATTCGCTTTCTTAAGGGCCAGGCGAAGACAGTCAGCTTGACGTTCAGCATTTGGCAACACAAAATCTGTTGCGTCGGTGTTCATGGCGTAACCGACAATCTCACCATAAATTTTTGCGTTTCGTTTTTTGGCATCACTGAGTCTCTCAAGTGTGTAGAGGCACCCCCCTTCAGATACGACAATCCCATTGCGGTTTTTATCAAATGGGCGGGAGGCTTTTGTCGGATCATCATGAGTCGCTAAAGCTCCTTGACTGTTAAAGCTGGCAAAAATTCCAAATGTATGGATACTCTCTGAAACACCACCGGCAATAGCTAAATCACATTCGTGAAGGCGTAACATCTGAAGCGCTTGGATCAGGCCAGCATTTCCCGCAGCACAAGCGGCCCCAACTGTGTAATGAGGCCCAGTTAGTCCAAGGTTTAGAGATATCTCACCAGCAGGATTATTCGCGACCGTCCGCGGGTTATGGTGGTGCGACCAGCAACTTGTGTCGTAATCGAATTGACTAATTTCATAAACTTCATTTTCCGTCTCGACATTTCCGTGTTCGGTGATGCCAACATAGACTCCCACTCGTTCCACAGTGAGATTCTCCCGTTCTAGCCCAGCATCGGCTAATGCCTCATGGGCACAATAGACCCCAATGCTACCAGCTCGGGTTCCACGCCGTATATCTTTTCTTGACTGATATTTTTTTGCATCAAAATGACAAATACCTGCAATCGTTTTGCCAAAATAACGTATCTCATACGGTTCAACACCACTAACACCAGCTAACAAATTTTCCCGATACTCGACCAGATTATTCCCGTTTGGAGCGGTGAGCCCAACACCTGTCAAAACGACCCGCTGGTCGTCGGGAAGTCTGCTAGCGGGAGTTGCAAAAAGGGAAGATAGATCAGCCGGAAGATTATTCATTTTTTTGTTGTTTTTGAGAATACTAAAAGTTTGCCTATGAAATTACGGGACCGTTTTCAGCACGCTAAATGTGTTACTGAATAGGGATGGTTAACCTTTACCTTCGGAAAGCAGGTACTCTTGTAGCCGTTTCATACCCTGCTCTGTCGATATTTTTGGAGTATAGCCAAAATCATCTTTGGCCTTTGAAATATCGAAATAGTGATCAAAAGCGAGCTGAGCTGCCAAAAACCGAGTCATTTTTGGCTCATCCTTTTTCCTAAGCAAGGTGTAAGCCACCTCCATTGAGGCACCGACAACCCTTGCCAAAGGATACGAAATTTTTTTCTTAACTGGTGGGAGATCGACAAGAGCGAGTAACCCACTTATCCAATGCCAACAATTTACCGGCTCTCCTTGACTTAGGAAATAGGCATTGCCACAAACTTTTGCGTCTGAGGTAAGTGCCCGTGCCACTTGTAAGTGAGCAAACGCCCCATTTTCGACATAAGTGATATCAATCAGGTTCTTTCCAGAACCGACCTGAAATAACTTCCCTTGACGTGCTCGATCAAGAAGGCGGGGCACTAAATGTTGATCTCCAGGTCCCCAGATGAGATGTGGTCGGAGCGCACAAGTGAGAAAATTTCTCGAATCATTCGCCAAAAGGACCTTCTCCTCGGCAAGTGCTTTTGAACGCGGGTAATTACACAACCAACGCGAACTGTAGGGAACCGTTTCATCAATAAAAGTCTGCTTTGCCCCATCAAAGGTAACACTGGGACTACTCGTGTAAACAAGTTTAGGAATGCCATTTTTCTTACAGGCGTGCAAAACATTCTCGGTACCGATTGTATTAATGCCATAGTACTCCTTCCAAGGCCCCCATATTCCCGCTTTGGCAGCGACGTGAAAAACGATTTCAGCCCCTTTGCTGGCTTGGGTCACTCTCTCTTTATCACGTATATCTCCACGTTCGGTTTTAACACCTGATTGCTGCAGTTCGGGATAATTTCCACGAGAATAGGTTGTGACCTCATACCCTTCCTGTAACAAAAGCCGAACGAGGTGTTTTCCCAAAAAGCCACCAGCACCAGTTACAAATGCTCTCAAAACAATTCCTTCAAACTTAAAACGTGGAGAAATAGGTAGGATAGTTTTCGTAGAATATCTACAAAATCAACATGGCATCGCCATAACTGTAGAATCGATACTCTTCTTCAATCGCCTCTCTGTAAGCCTCCTGAATGAGTTCATCACCCCCAAAGGCACGCACCAACACAAGAAGGGTGCTTTTGGGAAGATGAAAATTGGTCAACAGAGCGTCGACTGCTTTGAACTTATACGGAGGTCTGATAAAAAGGTTAGTCTCTCCTTTCCACGGCTGAAGCCCCTCCGCTTCATCTGGCGTGTTCTGGGCAGCGGTTTCCAAAACTCTTACCGAGGTTGTGCCGATTGCGACAACCTTTCCCCCTTTTCTCTTGGTCTCTTCAACAAGAGTGGTCGTCTCTTGGCTGATTTCCCCATACTCATAGTGCATATTGTGTTGAGAAAGGTCATCGGTTTGAATCGGCTTGAATGTCCCTTCCCCAACATGAAGGGTCAAAAAGGTCTGCCTGACTCCTTTCCTTTTGAGATTATCTAACATTTCTTCGGTAAAGTGAAGTCCTGCCGTCGGTGCCGCAACGGCCCCCAATTTCTGGGCATAAACGGTCTGATACCGATGAAGATCATCATCGACCATGTTTCCACCACGTATATAGGGCGGTAAGGGAACTCGCCCATTTCTCTCAAGTAGTTCTTGAAAACTACCCTCTTGCTCCGGTTTGACAACCCAACTACCATTTTCGAGTTGACAGACGGCAACTAAAGACAATCCCTCACGTCCCTCTCGATCCTCAAGAA
>JALCBQ010000006.1:0-17665 GCA_028066335.1 Pirellulaceae bacterium | reverse complement strand
GTCTCGTCACTACTTAAAAATAGCCCAAACCAACGCCCACCTGTCGATTTTCGGTGCCCGACGAGCCGAGCAGGTATGACCTTGGTATCATTAAATACAAGGGTATCCCCTTCATGGAGAAAGCGGGAGAGATCCTGGATCGAATGATGGGTAATGGCTCCCTTCTGACGATCCACTACCAGAAGCCTGGAGTCGGTCCGATAGGGTAAAGGGTGTTGCGCAATAAGATCCTTCGGTAAGTCGTAATCGTAACAGGAAAGGGAGTTCATATATCTTTCTTCATGTACGGTAGGATCAGGGAACGACCAGAGAAACATTCTCTTAATAGTTTCTGGCTCTCCCTGATATTTAGTCGATTCTGGCAAGGCAAAAGAATGAAAGCCTTCTGGCTATTTGGTTTTCAAATTATAATGATCGACCGCTAATCTATACACGGGGAAAAGAAAAAAGTTCTATGGAAAGCCCACCACCAACTGTCCATATTCCGGTTCTCGCAGCCGAAGTTATTGAGGGCCTTAACCTAAAACTGGGCCAAAAGGTCGTTGACGGTACTCTTGGTGGGGCTGGACACACGAAGATGATCCTTGAAAAAATCGGCCCTGAGGGGCTGGTTATCGCTTGTGACCGAGACCCGACAGCGATTGAACGGGCCGAAAAAGTTCTTAAAGGGCAACCCGTCCTTTTGGTACACACCAACTTTTCAGATATCCCTGAGGTATTATCACAGATCAAAATCCCACTGGTTGACGGGATCTTGCTTGATCTCGGTTTTTCCAGCGACCAGCTTCTCGACGAAACCCGAGGCTTTAGCTTTCAAACAGGGGGGATCCTTGATTTACGGTTTGATACGTCCGTCGGAACCCCGGCATGGCGCCTTTTAGAACGTCTCAGCGAGCGTCATCTTGCCGATTTAATTTTTAACTACGGTGAAGATCGGTGCAGCCGAAAAATCGCTCGTAAAATTGTTGCAACTCGCAGAAAAAAGATTATTAAAACGGCTGAAGACCTCGCCAGTCTAGTCGCTTCCGTCGTCCCCCGTAGCCCCAAGGAACGAATTCATCCTGCGACAAGAACATTTCAAGCCCTACGAATCGCAGTCAATGAGGAGCTTCTGTCGCTCGAACGGGCCCTTGCAAGGGTTGCGGACTCGCTCAATATCGGTGGTCGCATAGCGATCATCAGCTTTCATTCTCTAGAAGATCGGCTGGTAAAAAATGCCTTTCGAGACCATAAAAAACTAGAAATCATTACTAAAAAGGTCATTGTTCCAAGCGAAACCGAACTTCACCGGAATCCCCGTAGTCGTAGCGCCAAGTTACGTATAGCTGAAAAAATTGCCTAGTTTTCTGTCAGGATCAAAAGATTTGCAATGGACCTAGATTTTTCTATTTCTATGCACCACTATTTTGGTAGACTGGCGATAGAGCCCCTTATTTTAGGAAGAAGAACGATGTTACTTTGTCGGCTATCTCTTGTTTAACAAGAATATCTTCAAGAAGGTAGCCGAAGAGGGATATTTCCTGAAAATTCCCTTCTCTTGCAGGGAACTTTCGTCTAATTTGTATCGTCTATCCTCCTTAGATCACGATTCTCGCTTTTCACTCGACACAAGTTCACTCTTTTCGTTAGTATGGAATAGATAAAATGAAACGTGTAAGCACACTTTGGGCCTTGGCACTTCTCCTTTTTCTGGGGGCAAATATCGCTTTCGCAGTCACCTATTTTGGCAAAACAAAGCAGGCAACTGACGACCGCTCTCGGGCCAACCGCCTCTTTACAGATGGTAACTTTAAAGAGGCGTATGACCTTTTTTCAAAGTTGGCAACCGATGAAAATAACACAAGTCCCGAACTTCCCAAAGATCTAGCCCGCGCTGTCGATTGTCTGAACCGGTTAGGGCGACAAAGTGAGTTCGACACCCTTGTTGAAGAATCTATCACTGTTCACGGTGAGAATTGGAAGCTTTTACAAGAAGCCTCAAGACAATATGGCCGAATTACCCATAACGGTTTTCTAATTGGTGGCGAATTCAAGCGTGGTGGCAACCGAGGTGGTGGCAAAGTCGCTAACTCAAGAGAACGTGACCGTATTCGCGCTCTCCAATTATTGGCTCAAGCGACCCCTCTCGCAAACAAAGATTCGAGCGACTTCAACGTCAGTAATTTCTACTTTGAGATAGCCTCACAACTCCTAAATTCGCGAGGCTATCATGAAGCCTGGCGTTTACAATATCTTACCGACCTAACCATCCTTCCTGATTATGAAGAGGGATATGGATATTATGTTTCGCCAAACGCAGCGCCTGTTGATGAGGAGGGAAACCCTGTCTATTACGATATTCCACCAGGTTGGAACGAGGCAAAAAGTGATGGCCAACGCTGGCGTTGGGCGCTGGCGCAGGCACAAAAACGTCGCAGAGAAAGCCATAGCCGGGCCCAATGGGAAATCGCACAATACGCTTACCAAATGTATGGCGTTCACACCATTCAGCAATCGATCCGACTTCCTCAAAGTAGCGACAACGATGAAAGTGGAACCTATGCACTTCACACGCTAGAAGATAACGAAACGATCGCTCGCCTAGCGACTGGTATTAAGAGAATTACTCTTCGAGAAGACTATAACTTTCTCCGTATCTATAAAGAGCTATCTGCCGACAAAACAAGTGGTTATGGTGAAACCAGTGCAAATATGGTTTGCACTATTTATCAAAACCGCCGCCAATACCCCGAGGCCGCCGCCGCATGGGAAACAAACATCGAAACATATGGTCCCGGTACAAACAACTATAAAAAAGAGAGCCTTAGTCAGATTACTGACCATTGGGGCCGATTCGAAAATACCCTTGTCCAACACCCTGGACAACCTGTCTCTTTGCACTTCCGTTATCGAAACGCAAAGTCGGTCAAATTTACCGCGAAAGAAATTAAACTCGACCTCCTCCTAGCAGATGTTAAAAAGTACCTCAAGTCAAACCCTCAGAATTTTAATTATCAAAAATCGAATACCCACCTTAGTGGGATGGGCTACCAGATGGTCAACGGAAACCAAAAGCGGTATGTCGGAAAAGAGGTCGCTAGCTGGACTCACGAACTCACCCCTAGAGATCGACATTTTGACCGCCGAGATACGATCAACACTCCTCTACAAAAAGGGGGGGCTTACCTCATTGAGGCCAACGTCCAAGGGGGCAACACAAGTAGTATCATTGTTATGGTCGCCGACATGGCTCTTGTTCGAAAGCAACTTTCGGGGAAAAACCTCTACTACCTTGCCGAGGCAACGAGTGGAACCCCTGTCGCTGGTGCAAATATCGAATTCTTCGGTTACAAACGGACCTACCTCCAGAACCGAAAGTACCAAATTGACCATACGAACTTTGCCGAGCGAACAGACAAAAACGGTTTTGTCATGCCTGATCCACGAGATCTCAAGACTGACTTTCAGTGGCTCGTTACTGCCCGTGATCAAAAAGGACGTATGGCCTACCTTGGCTTTAGCAGTGTTTGGACCGGTCGCTATTATGACAACGAGTATAACGCAACGAAGGCGTTTACCATGACCGACCGTCCTGTCTATCGCCCAAATCAAAAAGTTCAGTTCAAAACTTGGATCCGCCATGCCAAATACGATAAAGAGAGAGAATCGAACTTTGCCAATAAGACCTTGCCCTTAGAAATCTGGGATCCACTAGGCAACAAAATATTCGAATACAACTATAAAACAGATGAGTATGGTGGCCTTGAGGGTGAGTTTCCTCTCCCCATTGATGCCAAACTGGGGGTCTATTCGATTCGAATTCGTGGTGAGCGCGGATCGCACAGTTACTTTTCTGGTGGAAATACTTTTCGTGTAGAAGAATATAAAAAACCTGAGTTTGAGGTGACTGTCACTGCGCCCGAAAAACCGGTCATGCTCGGTGAAAAAATCGAAGCCAAAATCGAGGCCAAATATTATTTTGGGTCGCCCGTTACCGAGGGAACGGTTAAATATACGGTCACCCGGACCTCCCATACCCAAAACTGGTACCCGGTAAGACCATGGGATTGGTGTTATGGCCCTGGGTATTGGTGGTTTGGTTACGATTACAACTGGTATCCTGGTGCCCGTAAATGGATTGGTTGCTTCCGTCCACACCCATGGTGGTATGGAACCCCTTATAACCCACCTGAAGTCGTTTTGGAACGAGAGGTTTCACTAGGGTCCGAGGGAACGGTCACTCTCGAAATCGACACCGAGCTTGCCAAAGAGATTCACGGCGATACCGATCACAAATACTCGATAACTGCCGAGGTTCGCGACCTCTCAAGGAGAACGATTGTCGGCAATGGCGAAGTATTGGTCGCACGTCAACCCTTTAAGGTTTTTACCTGGGTTGATCGAGGCTACTACCAGGTCGGCCAGACGATCGAGGGGAACTTTAAAGCTCAAACCCTCGACAATCGACCCGTCGTCGGCACAGGGAAGCTCTCCCTTCTAAAAATCACTTATAAAGACAACAAACCGACCGAGACCCCTGTTCAAACATGGGACCTCAATACAAACACAGAGGGAGAAGCCCGACAACAAATCAAGGCGACTCAAAAGGGACAATATCGCCTCTCCTATACTCTTAAAGACGATGATAGTGGGCACGAGATCGAGGGGGGGTACCTCTTTACAGTTATCGGTGATGGATTCGATGGCAGCGATTATCGATTTAATCACCTCGAGTTAATCCCCGATCAATCTGAATACCATCCAAACGATACCGTCAATTTACAAATCAATACTGACCTCGTCGGAAGCACTGTTTTGCTCTTTGTCCGTCCAGCGAACGGGACCTACTTACCACCACAAGTTATTAAAATGCGTGGTAAAAGTACAGTGGCAAAAATCAAGGTCACGAAAAAGGATATGCCAAACTTCTTCGTCGAGGCGGTAACGATCGCCAATGGGGGTATCCATACCGAAACCAAAGAGATTGTCGTACCACCTGAAAAACGAATACTAAACCTGACAGTCGAACCTTCGGCAACTGAGTACAAGCCTGGTGAAGAAGCGACGGTCAAAATCAAAATGACCGATCACACCGGTGAGAACTTTGTCGGGTCAACGGTTGTGACCATCTATGACAAATCGGTCGAATACATTTCGGGTGGCTCGAACGTTCCCGAAATCAAGGAGTTTTTCTGGAAATGGCGTCGTCGACACAATTCTAGCCACGAAACAAATCTAGAATTTTCTTTTTACAATCTTGTCAAGACAGGTCAAAAAGCAATGCGTGATATCGGCGTCTTTGGCTACTCTTCGGTCAATGAGCTTGCCCTCGACGAATCCGACGGTGAAAAATCCGTTGCCTTTGCAATGGAGGGTAGACAGGCGGGTGGCTTCGGGGGTGGGGATGTTCGTCTCGGCGGATTGACGCGTGCAAACCGTGCCAGAGGGGGGCGAGCCCTTACCCTTAGTACAAGGAATTCCGAGCTGCCACGAGCTGCAAAGCCCTCTACCGAAGGGGCACACATTGAAAGAAGCAAAAGTGATGAAAGAGATCTCTTCCAAAAGGATGCACAAGGTAATCAAGGACAAAGTGGAAACCCAATGGTTGAGCCGACCGTCCGCTCCAACTTCGCAGATACCGCTCTGTGGGTTGGAAGCCTTACCACCGATCGAAATGGTCAAGCCAATGTTACTCTTACGATGCCAGAAAACTTGACCACTTGGAAGATGCGAGTCTGGGGGATGGGACATGGTACACGTGTCGGATCGACCGAGACCGAAGTCGTTACCCGAAAAAACCTCATCCTTCGACTACAAGCTCCACGATTCTTTGTTCAAAAAGACGAAGTCGTCCTTTCTGCGAATGTCCACAACTACCTAGAAACGGAAAAGACGGTCTCCGTTCAGCTTGAGCTGCCGACTGGTGAACTACAGTCGATCGACAACCTTGTTCAACAAATTTCCATCCCACCGGGTGGAGAAAAGCGTGTCGACTGGCGTGTTAAAGTCCTTCGTGAAGGTCAAGCAACGATCCGAATGAAAGCTCTTTCGGACGAAGAGTCAGACGCCATGGAAATGAAATTTCCTTGTTATGTTCACGGGATGCTCAAGACCGAAAGCTGGGCCGGCACTGTCCGACCTGACCGTTCAAGCTCCAAACTAACCGTCGTCGTGCCGAGTGCCCGACGTGTCGATCAGTCACTTTTAGAAATTCGATATTCGCCTTCATTAGCGGCGGCAATGGTCGACGCATTACCCTACCTCGCTGATTACCCTTATGGTTGCACCGAGCAAACTTTGAACCGTTTCTTACCTACGGTCATTACTCAAAAGGTTCTACAAAAAATGAACCTCGACCTCGAGGCAATTGGCAAGAAAAGAACAAACCTCAACGCTCAAGAGATTGGTGACGACAAGGAACGGGCCAAACAGTGGAAGCGTTTTGAACGGAACCCTGTCTTTGATCAATCTGAGCTTGATCACATGGTCAAAGATGGCCTCGAAGCTCTCACCAACATGCAACTCTCCGATGGTGGTTGGGGCTGGTTTAGCGGCCCTTATGAGCGGAGCGATGCCCACACGACATCGGTCGTCGTTCATGGTCTACAAATTGCTCAAGAAAACGATGTTCCTATAGTTCCAGGCGTTTTGGAAAATGGCATTGCCTGGCTCAAAAATTACCAAGATCGAGAGGTTCAAAAGCTTCGTAATAGTGACGGCAAGAAAAAACCCTGGAAAAGTCGTGCCGACAACCTTGATGCCTTTGTCTATATGATCTTAGCTGATGCAGGTAAAGATAACACTGCCATGCAAGATTTCCTCTACCGTGATCGAATTCATCTCGCTGTTCAGGCAAAAGGAATGTTTGGACTAGGGCTTCACAAAGTCGGTAAAACGGATCGCCGCGATATGGTTATTCAAAATATTGAGCAATTCCTCATCGAAGATGAAGAGAACGAGACGGCTTATCTCAAACTACCGGTCGACCATTACTACTGGCATTGGTATGGTAGTGAAATTGAGGCGAACGCCTATTACCTGAAATTATTGACGAAGGTCAGTCCGAAGAGCCCAACAGCTCCACGGATGGTGAAATACCTTCTCAATAATCGTAAGCACGCTACTTACTGGCGATCAACTCGAGATACAGCGACATGTGTCGAAGCTTTTGCTGACTACATTCATGCCTCAGGAGAAACGACCCCTGACATGACTGTTGAAATCTGGGTCGATGGCACCAAGCGTAAAGAGAGCAAAATCACAGCTGAAAATCTCTTTACCTTTGACAACAAGTTCGTCTTAAGTGGCCTTGCCCTTGAATCGGGTAGTCACGAGATTGAAATTCGTCGTCAAGGAAAAGGTGCAGTCTACTTCAACACTTACCTCACAAACTTTACCCTTGAAGACCACATTACAAAAGCTGGTCTCGAAATTAAAGTCGACCGTAAAGTCTATAAACTTGTCAAAGTCGACAAAGAGGTCAAAGTTCAAGGAAGCCGTGGCCAAGCTATCGACCAAAAGGTAGAAAAATATAACCGTGTTGAGCTGACCGACGGTGACACCATCAAAAGTGGCGACCTTATCGAGGTTGATTTGCTTCTCGAAAGCAAAAATGACTACGAATATTTGTTATTCGAAGACAAGAAAGCTGCCGGCTTTGAAGCGATCGATCAACGAAGTGGCTATACCAATAACGGCTTGCGTGCCTATATGGAAGTCCGTGACGAAAGGGTCTCGTTCTTTGTTCGACAGCTAGCCCGTGGTAAAAACTCGGTCTCCTACCGTTTACGGGCTGAAATCCCCGGAAAATTCAGCGCTTTACCGGCAATCGGTTACGCAATGTATGCACCAGAGCTAAAAGCAAACAGTGACGAGATTAAGTTGAAAATTATCGATTAACTGGTCACATAGATTTTACGCTCATTTAAGTAACCGCTAAAAATATTTTTCAGGGCAAACTTTCTTCTTACAAGAAAGTTTGCCCTTTTTTCGTTGGCTATTTAGCACGACAATAGAAACGCCTTCAAAGGCTTGTCCCAGTTTTCCAAATACCAAATACTCTGTACCTATCTTTTCTATACGAGAGAATCACGCCAATGCTCCTTAAGCAACGGTCGCCCCAGAACAATCTAGAAGCGATCGTCGAAGACGACGGTCAGTCAGTCTATTTCTACCTCCAAGCTCGTGAAGGAATTGTTCCAGAAGATCGCCGCTTTAAAGCGTGTTGGGTCCGAAACCGAACGGCGGCCCCTCTAACTTTCGAACGAAGCACAATGGCATCTGGTAAGGCACCCCTTTTACCAATGATGCACTGCAACCACCCTGAGGGCCTTGGGCCTCTTGAGGAAACAGAACTTCATGTGCTCTGGCTGGAATCGGGCGATGGAGCAGCACTCTACGAAAACGAGACCCCCTTGGCGTTGATCACACCTTGGTCTGGAACCGATGGCAACCAACCCTACGCGAGCGAATGTATCGACGAGAGCCCTTTGTGTTGGCCACTTGCAGGACAACAGGAAGCTTTCGATTTGTTAGAGCGGACAACTCGCTTTTGGAATTTATGGGACGAAGAAAATTTTTGGACCAAATCGTTTGAACAAATTCTTGCCACCTACGAAGAACAGTTCGGTGAGTGCCAACGGCGCTACGATATCTCGCAAGAAGTTTGGCCACCCAAGCAGCTCCTTGAATTTCATACCGATGAAGAACGGTTTTTTCTAACGGCTGGTGTTTCGTTACGTCAAATGCCGACGGGCGAGTTCCTTTCGATAATTGACCCGAATCTGGGAGCTCGACGATGTGAGTTTGCCATGGCAATTCCTCACGGAACCTCCAACGAAGTGACCGACCACTGGCTCGGCTATTTGAGTGGCCAGACCAATTTCCCATGGACCTACCTTCGCCCCTTAGGTCATGGTTATACCCTTCAGTGTCCTGAACGTCCCTTTTCCAATAAAGGGGAAGATGTCAAAAATGGGCAAGCTCATGAAGTCGACGATTCGACAATCTCAGCCGTCATTTTAACCAAGGGTGGCCCAATTTTTCCCCAAGTAGATGTTCCGCCATTTACCGCTCTTGGAGAAGAAGAGAAGGCGGAGCTGCTCTGGCTATGCCCAATCAGTAGTAAAGAGAAAGAACTTGCCATTTCTGAAGGTTCTGACCAACTTCTTGAACGACTTGCCACCAAGAAAATTCTCTTTGCCTGAGTCTATCTCGGCAAACTATGTTAGATGAAAGAAAGGAGGTCTCATAAGAGACCTCCTTTTTAGAACAAAGCTTCTTTAAAAAGGCTCCTCAATAATAGAGTCCTTTTGCAAAGTCTCTTCTATTTTAGCTTGATAATTTTTTCTTTCGTTGGTTAATGGAAAAACCGGCCATTCCCAAAATCCCAATGCCCAAAAGGAGAACCGTACTAGGTTCGGGAACTGGCTCAAACGAAAGATTATCCATGGCAAAATAGGTCGGTGTGTTTATCCCCCAAGTTGGATCGTTATCAGTAGAGGTTAACTCAAAGCTAAGGCTGCTGACTGAATCCCCTAAAGGGCTCAGGTCGACCCAAGTCCATTCATCAACGATGTAGTCTAGATTGTTATCGGCGAAGCGAAAATCGGCCAGAAAGAATTCGACCGTTCCGATCATCGATTGCATGTTATCGTATCCAACAATGCTTAGTTTAAACCAATCGGGATCATCGCCGGTTAATCCGCCAAATGATTTGGCAAAACCATCTCCGTTTTGCATGGAAAGGGCCGCATAGGTTGTGTTATTTATAAACATCCCGTGAACCGTTGTTAAGCCAGGAAAGGTAATTGAATTCGAGCCTGACGAGTAGCTCGCGTAGTAGACACCAAAAGGGGTATCTGCCCCTGCCGGCGCCACTTCACCACCAAAGGTACCGACTCGGTCATCGATAATCCCCCCAGATTCGAAGACACTATATTGGTTGAGATACCCCTCTGTTGTTTGGTCATTCATTGTTGAGGGTGCCCATCCCGACCAAGAGGAATATCCACTCCATTGATCAACTGTATTTTTAAAACTAACACCGCCACTGGTAAATGTTCCATCGTGCGATTGCCCAGGGTCTAAATTTCCTGGGTCCCCATTATTGTAGCTGTTGCTCCCTAACCCCTGGTCTGAAAAGGTCACAACACCTGCTGAAAGTGGATGTACAAAAACAAAAATCGACATCGTCAACAAGGCTCTGAAGATACCTTTGTCTTGAGAAAAAAGTACGCGTAACATTGATTTTTTTCTTTCAAAAAAGTAGAAGTAATTTCGCCATAAATGCGAAAGAATTAAAACGATGTGACGGCTTCGTTCCCTGCCCTAGTACATAGTGCAGCGAGAACATTAAGGTCGATCCCTTCAGACAAAAACCGGACGGTACTATCGGCTAAAACGACATTCGCGCCACCATAATGATCGCTTCGAATATCATTTTCGAAAGCGGGCGCCTGGTTAATCGGAAAAGCTTGATCGAACAAATTCCTACCGTTGATCCACTGCCCATCTTGAAAATGGGAATCTTCGGCAACAATGATCGTCATCGAGAGTCCATCGGAGGCATCGCTGGCCTTGAGTGGCTTATCGTAGATCATGAGGCCCTTTGGTGGATTATTCGGCGACGTAATACGTTCGCCATACATCCCACCATAGTGGATAGGCCCCCGCCCCTGGACTAACTTTTGGCCACCTAAGGCGACAGGACAAAGATAAACCGGAATAACAACGGCCGCCCCTTTGGCATTCTGTGGACTGTCAAAAGGAGTTGTGAGGTCGAGTTGATCGTAGGTATTTCCCTGCTCCAAATAAGGTAATAAATAGGCACTCCAAGCGAGCTGCCTTTGGGTCGTGTTTCCGAACGGTCGCCATTCGATTGCCCCTGCCGGAAAGTGGCGATGGGTAAGATGATAACTGTTCAAAGCGAGACCAATTTGGCGAATATTGTTACCACACTGAATGCGCAATGCCACTCGCCTTGCCATATTTACCGCAGGAACTAATAACGCTATTAGAACCCCAACAATAAAAATAACGACTAATAGCTCGACTAGGGTAAATCCTTTTCTCTTGCGCATGGATAACATTTTTGCCTACCGTAAATCGCCTTTTTCCGAGAGACCTAAACCCTACCGGTCGTACACTCGGCGCGTACCCCCGCTGCCCTTTGCCCTGTCTAGAAAAGGACCGTAGGTACGATGTTACAGAAAAGAAACCTTAAAACGTCACGTGAGCACCCCTTGTCCCTCGCAAGGAAACGCTCGCATTATTCGGTAGGTCTTCTGACTTTCAACTTAAAAAGAAGGGCCTTCTCGTCGACATTGGCAAAGTAAAGGACCTTTTTCACTTCGATAGAAAAAGGTCTTTCCAAAAGAACTCTTAAAAACACAGAGCCCTTTAGGGGTTACAATGAGCCGACAATGGCAAACAGAAACTTCTTTTTACCGACGACCTTTTGCTCACTCTTGTTAAACAAAAGCTCTAAAAGGTGTGGTTGTTGATCACAGCGGCGGGGCCGTCTCGGACTTGCACCGATGTTCCCTGTTACGTCCTCTTTTTATTTTGAGATTTCTCTCCAACTAAAGAGAACCACCGAATAATGATAGATGGCCCCATTCTCACAGTAGTGGACAACTTTGTCAAGCCGTCTATTGTTTTTGACCAAAACCAGAAATGACAAGTCATCTCGTTAATAAAAAAAGCGACCTCTAATGGTCGCTTTTTATTGATTAATAAACACTTCTGTAGAAACGTTAGAAAAACTATACGGTTAGTTATCTTCTGATTTAATAAGACGAGGAGGTGGTACTTTGGCAGCAATTCTCCGGAAAGCGTCGAGCATTTGTTCTTCCATCTCGCTTACGGTCGAACCACCTGGGACCTCTGTATGAATTCCGCTACCAGCAAAGGCAATCGCCTCCATAAGTGACCGATCTGCACCGGCACCAACACTCATTGTATGGAGAGTAATCCCCTGATTGATCGCCTGGGTCGCCTCCCAAAAAGCATACTCTTTATTCTTGTCCGAAGTCGAATAATCAGCCGTTCCATTTCCATCGTAATCAGTCCAGTCGTCCCAGTTAAAATCGTCTGGCATCGTCCAATTTTCAGGACGTTGGTTTGTCTGACCATCGGTCATGACAATCATTGTCGGCCTTGCTCCATAACGAGTATAGCCTAGATCGCTTGGGTCGTCAGAATCGCCGAGGAGCATCTCTCTTGCTTCAAAAATTCCATCCCCCATACCAGTCCACCCCGAATAATCGCCTGCCTGATGACGGCGTTGAATCTCATTAAGGGTATCGTAGTCGTCGGTAATTGGGTTCTCCGAAATATCAACCTCGTAGTCGTTGTCGTAGTGTGAAATCTCCCATTTCGCATAGGCACCATAACTAACAAGCCCTACTTCGTCACCAAAGTCGAGTCCGTCAAGAAAATCAAGGAAAAGTGTCGCCCCCTCTTTCACTGCATGAAAAGGGTAGTGAGGAACTCGCCACATATCCTCTGATTTGCTACTGCTATAGCGACTTTCTTGCATGTAATCCATCAACGATCGATAGCCGTAAAGTCGATAGTTGCTACCACTATTATTATAGATAACATGTTGAATATAGTAGTACCATAGCCAGTAACTTGTGTCTGCACTCGGTTTTGATTTTGGCCACCCCGAACTATATCGTCCTGCTTGCGGAAAGGGATATTTGGGTTCACCATAATAATTGGTCTCATCAAGACCCAGATCATGAATAACCGTATGAGGATCACTATTCCCATGGTAGGTTCCCTGGTATGAATTGATCAAGCCAAAACCGGACGCAGGGAATTTTGACTCGTTTGTGCCTGGCCATTTGGGGTCTTCCGATCGAAAAGTATCCCACATATTATCAAGGGTATCTTCAACATTCTCTTGACCTAGCTGAGAAAATGCCCGAAACGAGCTATCGTCGTTCATCGAGGCTGAAAAGTCGAGAACTAAGACGATATCTCGCGCTTGAACAAAGGCGGTCGATTGAGCTTGTAAAGCAACAGCCCCCTGTCCGACCGCCCAACCGAATGAAAGCTCGAGCTTACCATCGGGCAGTTCTACATCATTTTGGTCACGTCGGGCCATTACTTTTACAACATTATAAGGGCCTACTCCCCATTCGATTGGCCACGAGTCACTCGCTACATCGTAACGTCGTCGGCCAAACGTCACGTCAACGGCAGGATCAATATAAACACCATTGGCTTGGGCTACCTCAAAGGCGATTACCCGTGCGTTATCAATAGCGATCGAGTTCGCATCGATTTGTGCTCCTGATCCATCTTCGGCTGCATTATGAATGGCACCGGTAATTTCCTGTGAGGCTGCAAGAGCCGCTGCATCGACAGCATTTTGCATCTCGGTTTTGGTTAAAACGATTCGCCCCGAATCGACCGAGAGAGCTACAAAACCAAATAGAACAACCATGCTGACGGCGGCTACGACAGCAACAACCCCGTGGCGTTTGTTCTGTTTTGACAAGTTCCTGAAAACTTTGCGTGAAAACATGGTACGCCTTCCTTTCTCTTTCAACAGTATCTCTAGTAGTACTCAGGAATATTTCGCACAAGCGGGTGCTTGGTTGTTTTTTTATATAAAGCAAATGTATACGGCAGTAGAATTTTCTAATACCGGTTCGATCAACAGGGAAAGGACATTACTGAATAAGGGTCGCCTTTCCATTACGAAATACGACCCTTGCACTTAGATGAAAATCGTCTGGACCAGCTACCGATCCTAAGCCAAGATCATACGGCAAACGAACCTCGACCTGAAAAAGCTGTAAATGATTCTCAGGAGCGTCTAGATTAAAATCGACATCGATGTCATCTTTGGCTCCAATTTGTACCGTCACGCCTTCGGTGCTAATTCCAGAAGCCTGTAAAAAATGGAGTACGTCGTCCCGTAGCTTATCGTTGGAGGTACTTCCCTCGGCAACGAGTCCAGTCCGATCCATTGCTCCCATTCGTCCTCCTTCTCGAACGGCCATCGTTAGAAGATGTTTCGTATCAAGCATTTTGCTAACTTGTACCATTCCCAGTACTGTTAGGAGCAACACTGGGGCAACAAGAGCAAACTCGACAGCTACAACTCCATTTCGCCCTTTGCCCCGAGGCTGTTGACCTACAAGGCTTTCCTTGTGTGAGTTTTGCTTGTATACCCGACTTTTTTGTCGATAAATATTCATAAGACGAGACCTTTTCAAGACAAGGTACTTTCGAAACATGCCCTAATGGGCGCAGGAGTATGAATAGCCTGAAAAAGGCAGTGAGAAGAAAGGGATAAGTAAAGTGAAAAGTTAAATCAGAAAGATCGATTCGTCATTCATGACGCATAATCGTCTGGGCACTAATTGGAAAGTTATCAAACCAAGGAACTGACAAAATTGCAACCTGACTATAGTTCAGTTGAGCACGGACAATAAACAGCTGACGTGGATCAACATCAGCGACTTCGACCGCAGGCAATGCCTCGAAGTCTTCGTTGGTTATTGGAAGATCAGCCCCCTGAATATCAAAAACCGAGGCATCGCGCACATCGACAGTGACCATATCAGAATCAACTGCCGAACTGACAATCTCTAAAACGCGTTGGCGCACCTCCTCAGTCGTCATGCCATCGGCTGCCCCTTCACGAGCTGCTGTCCGACATGCATTCTGGACCAAGTTCGCTACCATCTGCATATGACCAAAGGTAAAAATACCAAAAAGAAACGTTAACAAGACAGGTAAAACAAAGGCTGTTTCGACAATCGCTGTTCCGCTACGTCGGATACGATCTTTACGCCTTAAATACCCTTCCCGGGGGCAATCAACTCTCCCCGAAGATGTTCGCTCATGCCCTCTATCCTGAAAACTACTCTCCAACAAAAACTCCTCTGGAGTTTCCATTACTGTATTCAACCGGTCGGATCGAGGCACATGACTGACCATAAGACTACTCGCACGAACAACACCAAAAATAGAAGTGAGAGAAAACCTCCCCTAACCTAAACTCTAGGTTACTTTTTCCCTCATGGCTCAATCTATTTTAGAAATTTCTATAGAGAACCTCATCTTTTTGAAAACAGGTTATGAATGAGCACGATAAACCAGATTCAAGTCTAAAAAGATATTTACTTTTGGCCCGAAAGAAAACGCTCGACATAAACGGCGGTCGCTGCACCAACGATCGGAGCCAACCAATAAACACCCCAAAGAACGGAAATACTTTTCCTCGGTTCCACTGTCGAGCTATCTGAGCTCACTAGCCAGTCACAAAGGGCTGGCCCAAATGACCGAGCAGGATTCATGGAAGCTCCTGTCACATTGCCAAAAACGAGCGCCTCTAATGCAACAAAACTACCAATGGCAATTGCCGCCGTGATCCCCTTTTCCTTTGCACCTGTCGAGACCCGCAAAATGACCAACATTAAAAAAAAGGTCAACAAAAACTCGATCAAACCGGCTCCCATATCCGACAAACCCTCAGTCGGTACCGTTGCACCAAGGGTCGGTGTCTTTGGAAAAACACCCCATAGAAAAAAGCTCGCAGAAGCAGCGCCCAAACATTGACTTATGCAATACGGAAAGACCTTTATTGCCGGAAATCGCCCACCAACCCAAAAAGCGATCGTCACCGCAGGATTCATGTGGGCACCTGAAATATCACCGACGGCATAAATCATACACATCACTGCAAGGCCAAAAGCCATTGCCACCCCTAAATGGTCAAAGGCTCCTGGAAAATGGGCCCCAACAACAACTGCCCCCGTACCCATGAATACAAGAACAAAGGTCGCCAAAAATTCTGCAAACAATAGCCGACCAGTCGAAAGGTTAACATTCATAAGGTATATACAATCCAATTCATGTTAGGGAAAGGAGGGACAAAAACAGGAAAGTCACAGGAATCACGAATAACCCACAAACTTGTCAAAAGCTTTATTCTCTCTTTTCTTCTCATTTATAAAAGGGGCCGAAGATAATCTTTGTGTGGCTTGATAATAAATCTCACAAAAAACTCATCTTTGAATAATGAACAACCTCCGATAGAAGGAGTACACAGAGAAAGAGAGCCTCCGTCTAAAGCCTACGAGCCGAAAAGTTCAGCTTGCAGCCAACCTCCGTTGCGTTATATAATGAGGGCCAGTTTAAGGATATTTAAAAGGAAATTTAGCTTGATTATCGGTCTCTACTTCGTTGCAGGTTTTGTTTTTCTTCTTGTCGGGGCCGATCTTTTGGTCCGTGGTGGCTCCCGCTTGGCAATCAATTTTGGGATTTCGCCCTTGGTCGTTGGCTTGACAATTGTCGCCTATGGTACCAGCGCTCCTGAACTAGCGGTGACCGTCTTAGCGAATGTAAATGACAATGCTGACATCGCTGTTGGAAATATCATTGGTAGTAACATTACCAACCTTCTCCTCGTTTTAGGGCTATCGGCTCTCGTTACCCCATTGGTCACTCCCCAAAGCCTCCTTTTTCGCAGTGGCCTTTTGGTCGTCCTTCTTAGCTTTGGGATGTGGGGCTTGGCCCTTGACGGATCCATTAGCCAGCTTGAAGGGATCGGTCTCCTTTTGGGGTCAATTCTCTACACTATTTTAGTCATTTGGACAGGCAAGCAACATACCCCCGAAGAAGATCCAGCCACACGCGAAATCCTCTCCGAAGTCGCTGAAATTGCCGAGATAGCTCCCAAACAAAAAGCGACCCTCTCCGCCGTTTTATGGTCCTTTTTCCTCATTGTTTCTGGAATCGTTATTCTGGCAGGCAGCTCTTCCCTTCTTATTGACAGTGCTGAAAAAATTGCCCTTGCTTTTAAAGTCGACGAACTATTTATTGGATTAACCCTGGTCGCTCTTGGTACCTCACTGCCCGAAGGGGCAACGGCCGTCGTCGCCGCTTTTAAGAATGAGCGGCACATCGTTATCGGGAACATTATTGGAAGCAATATCTTTAATATCCTCCTTATCTTGGGGACAACAGGGGCGATCGACCCCCATGGGGTTTTAATCTCACCAGGCGCAATGAGAGTCGACTTGCCGATTATGTGCCTTATCACAACGATAACGTGGCTTCTCTTTTTCACCGGCAGCCAAATCACTCGTATTGAGGCAATAACTCTTTTAATTCTGTATGGTCTCTACTTCTGTTATCTCCTGATTGAGGCAAAGTACCCTGATTTTCTGCCGATCTATACTACCAGCTGCCTTTATGCCTTTGGTCCCGTTTTGGGGGCTTATCTCCTCTATAACATCTATTCCCATCATCAAGGATCTAAAAACGCTTAGTAAAATCGAGACCGACATGTTAAGACAGGAACATCAAAGGGGAACAACTGCTAAGAGATGTCCTTTTTCCGAGTCATTTGAAAAGTGTTCCGATAATGACGCGCCAATATGTTGAAAGGAGAAGTGTTTTTGAAAATAGCTTTGGTAAAAAAGGGGCAGTTTCACAATTCTGAAACCAATTTTTAAGAACAAATTCGCATAAAAAAGGGTTCTCGGAAAATGAAATCTCCCTCGACTTGTTTTGGACTACAAATACTAAATCACATTTTTTAGAGAGAATACGATGCGAACTTACCTTTTTTGTTTAATGGCTATCCTTGGCTCGTTTATCGGCAATCCAGATTGTCTGAGTGGACAGGATGGTATTCAAAACCACAAGGTCTATACCG
>JALCBQ010000160.1 GCA_028066335.1 Pirellulaceae bacterium | reverse complement strand
TCGCCAAACTCTCGTCCTCTTATTGAGTATCCCCTTTTTCGCCTCCCAGAAGCCCGAGCCGTCCGGAACCGATTGATCCCACAACCTCCTTGGCCACACCGACTTGCGCTGATGACACCCTCTGTAAACATGCTTTCATATCTTCCCATCCTTTTAGCTGAGCAGAAGAACCACCTATTTTACCCCCATTTTTTTAACCAACAATAAGAGAGTATCCGCGGGCAATATTCAATCCAACAAACCACCCAATATGGGTAGAAAAACACCCTGTTTTTTGGAAAAAAGCACCCCACTTTCTGGCAAAAAGAGGGCAGAGATAACGTTTTTTAGTAGAATCGGCCGGATTCTTGCCCTCTCTGTTTTGAGAGGTTCCTTTAACGGGTAGTGGTGTGTGCCCTTTGCAACGATGTTCTGCAAAATACTTCTAGTTGGCCCTCGCAAAAAATTACTCCGACCACACTTAAAGAGCACCACACTGAAAAGATTGTAGTGAGAACAAAAACTGCCAACGAAGAAATGTTGACACCGTGAAGCTTCTCCTTTGGACTCTCTCAAAAAACATCTGGAAACTTCTCCCCTACCCTGTTCCCCTAGCCGACAAGAGAGCCCATCTTCTGTAAAATGGCCCTTTCGAGCGCCTTTATCCCCCTTAGCTAGAGCCACTATCATTTTGGAAATATTGTGGAAGACCTTTTCCCACAAAGTGAGACCTCCCCTCCCCTTTCAAACCCGACAGCCAAGCCAAAGGTCGCCATTACTCTCGGCGATCCCTCTGGTATCGGCCCCGAGGTCGTTTTGGGTTGTTGGAAGGATCCTAAAATACACGACCTAGCCGACCTCTTTGTCGTTGGGTCATCGACCTTCCTAAAAGAGGTGACCAAACTCACCCCTTTTGGTGGCCAATTTGTCGAAATCAGTTCGCCCGACGAAGTGGCAAGCGATCCCCAAACGGTCCCTGTTTTGGAGTGTTATCCACGTAGCCTGACAAAAACGATTCGACCTTGCCACATCTCGGCTGGTGGTGGAGAAGCGGCCTATCTTGCCCTAAAAATTGCGACCGACATGGCTCTACGTGGTGAAATTGCTGCTCTCGTTACGGCTCCACTCCATAAAGAAGGGCTCCATCTCGCCGGTTACGACTATCCTGGTCACACCGAGATTCTGGCCGACCTCTGCGAGGTCGATGACTTTGCAATGATGCTCTACCTTGCTCAAGGTGGACCGATTCGTGGCCCTCTTGGCCTTGGTGTTGTTCATGTAACCCTCCATACAGCTCTGAGAACTGTTTTCGAACAAATCTCGACCGAAAAAATTCTCTCGAAAATTCGACTCTCTGACCGGGTGACCTCCCTATTTTTAAAACAGGCCAGAGAGGAAGGAGTTGCCGGCCTACCCGACCAGCCTCGGATCGGTATCTGCTCGCTCAACCCTCACGGTGGTGAGGGAGGGCTCTTTGGCGATGAAGAAAAAACCCTTATTCGTCCGGCAGTTGAACAAGCTCAATCGATCGATATTTCTGCAACTGGTCCCTTGCCGACCGATACCTTAATGGTTCGCGCCGCTGGTGGCGAATTTGACTCGATCGTGGCGATGTACCACGACCAAGGCCACATTGCCCTAAAACTTCTTGGAATGCACCATGCGGTGAATATTACCCTGGGACTGCCGATCATACGGACGAGTGTCGCTCACGGAACGGCCTATGACCTTGCGTGGCAAGGCAAAGCGGAAACGAGCAGCATGGTCGCCGCGATTGAATCGGCTGCGATTCTAGCCCGTCATCAAAAAACGTTCTCGTGGTAATAACGACCAGACTCTACAACTTCCTCTCGATCAAAAATAGATTTCAAAAAAATGGCTCAACCGACCTCATTTGCAACTTCTGAAATTGCCTCAAGTGACTGTTACCTTTATCTGGTCCGCCATGGTGCAACCGATAATAATCTGGCGAACCCGCCGATTTTACAGGGACGCAATATGGATGTTCCCCTTTCAGAACAAGGAAGAGAGCAAAGCCGTCTAACAGCTGATCTCCTTGCAAATTTTCCACTTTCACGGTTTTACAGCAGTCCTCTTCAACGAGCCAACGAAACGGCCCAAATCATTGCAACCCCTCATGATCAATCGGTCGAAACCAACGAAGAGCTTACTGAAGTCGATGTTGGTAATTGGGAAGGGAGAGACTGGAAAGAGATCGCCAAGACTGACTCAGAGGCGTACCGGCTCTTTCAAGAAGATTGTTCCGAATACCCTTATCTAGGAGGTGAAACCTTTCTCGATGTCCAAAAACGGGTCGTTCCGACCATTTTAGAGATTATGCAAAGCAATTTGGGACGTGCAATCCTTATCGCTGGTCATAATGTTGTCAATCGGACCTTTATGGCTCATGTTTTGAAAATGTCACTTGCTAAGGCACGGACAATGAGCCAAACGAATTGTGCAGTGAATATCATTCGACTGAGAGAAGGCGAGCTTCAAGCGATTACCGTTAACAGCTATTTCCACCTAGGCGATCTGAAGAGTTAGCACATCCTCTCTAGAACCCTTGTGGATCAACACCCCAATTTTTGAGGACTTCATCTGTTAACTCTTGGACAAGGATATCGCCGTCGGAGTGATGAAACTGGAAATACTCTTCTCCAACAGGAACACTGTACTGGATATCATAGAGCTCAATACTTGCCATGAGTTCGCCACCTGGAGTATCTGGCTTTTGAAAAAACTCGACCTTAACAGGGAAGAGGTCTCCAGATTCCTGCGGAACAAGAGTAACCCGGACCTTTGAGGTTAAATATGGGGGAAGCAGGGCGAGATTAACGGCCCCTTTTTTTGCCGCCTCGGGCTGGCCATAGCCAATTTTATCGACCTTCCAATGTCCCTCAAGGAAAACGGGCTCGGGAGATCCACCATGAGGCAACAACGTTGTACCATCTTTATCTACATCATTAGATGGCGTGTTTTTGATTTCGACAAAATCAAAATGTTGCTCAAGGGAGAAAAGGAGGCGAGGTAACCCTCCCAAGGTGTTTCGATACCACAAGGCAGTCTCTTGCGTCCTTCCCGTCTCCATGAGGCGACGCTGGATTTTTGTCAGGTTCGATTTCGAGACCAACTTTTCCTTGGCAACAACCTGAGTCCACAAGAAGTGGCCCTCGTTCACTTGTCGAAAATCATATCGTTTTCGTTGGGAGACCTGCAATGACAAGTTGTAATGGTAACGTAAAGTTTGCCGGCTGTTGTCCTGAACATAAAACCCAGTCCCGACCATATTTTCTTGATAGGCCCGTGAAACCAGGTTCATTTTGGCCATAAAATTTGGAATATTTTGAAGGTTAAAAATTGCCTGGTGTAATTTTTGGTTCCCCTCCTCTATCCCTTCTTTTGGGCCCTTTTCTACCGTTGCTACGACATCTTCCTTGAGGTCTCCACCTTTGTTACTCGTTATACCATAAAGATTTACCGCATAAACACCCCCCAAAACCAGGGCGGTAAAAACCAAAGTCAATGCAACCGAGGAACGACTAACGAAAGAGTATGAAAAAAACTTTTTGAATTTCATGTTCAGGTTATTCGGGTTTTACCAAAGATTTTCATCGTAGCGAACCGAACAATAGGAACAGCAAGTAGTGTTAAGGCTATTTTGCTCGTTGTATGCCTACGTTCCCCGAATTAAAGAGAAGGGCCGTAGGGAGTGCTTCTGCTATATGGAAGGCAGGCATTCTAGGCGAAAGAAAAGTTGTCGTCTAGACCAATGTCCCTTTCTTTGTAGAGGCTCACAAACAAAGCGATTGGACGTTTTATAACGAATTTACGTTTCCTACAATTTTGGGTTTCCGACTTTTAACATGGCACCGATATGCCATAAAAGTCACGTTAGGGGGAAAACAATGAGATATCGATTGGCATTTTGCCTGCTTCTGGTTGTTGTAATTTCGACTGCAGCTGGTTGCAACCGACTTCGAGAACGACGTATCGGGCCTGGTGTTGCCGGTCCTGGACCTGGCGTGGTTACTGACTTTGCCTCCTATGAAGGTGAGGTAATGATGGCAGGTGCTGAGATGGAAGGGGCAACGTCGACGGCACAGGTCGAATTCCGCAAACCACAAGACATGCAAATTTCATGGGACGTCCATGGCATTGGAGAATACGATTCGACTCCGCTCGTCGTACCAGGCCGAAACAACTTCCCACAAGGGGGCATGTACCGGCTCAAGCTACAAAACGTAGCCCAACACTCTGGTAAAAACTTCTATCCAACTCTGGAAGTAGGACTCGCTTCACCACGAACAGCCGCCTTCTTGGCCCACAACGCGATTCCGGTTCAGTTCACCACAGAAGATTTTGACCAAGCAACAAGTGGCAACTTTGTCACAAAGGTTATTTATCTACCAAACCCTGAATATCAGGAGCTAGCTCTTGCAGGTGTCGAGACCCTCGTTAGTACCCGACTCGATCCCGGCGTCGACCCAATCGTCGAAGCTGATCGTCGCGGCTCGATCCTAGCGATCGTCCGAATGGGGAACAAGGACATGGAGATGCCCGGCATGCAAGAAGAGATGAGTATTCTTGCGGGAGGTGGCTATATACCTGGCGGAACGATCCCATCAGGTGGCCCTATCTCGGGTGTCAACGTTCCTGAGTTTGGTATTCCACAAACTGAAACAGCATTTGGAATCCCGGGACCTGCTCAATTACCAACTGCTGGTGGTGCTGGCCTACACCGTGATGCGATTCACAGAAGAGAGGCCCCTTCACATCTTCATGAAAGGCCTCGAAGCCCAGGCGATAACTTCTACCGACCGGCCGACTTCCCTGTCGACCGTCGCTAAATTTGTCAACGGCAGGCCACACATACCCACTTTGTGTGGCCTGTTTTTCTAGTCGTCTGACCAAAAGTGACCATAAACGATGAGCAAGAAGCAAATCTTCCGACAACCCATTTTAGGCAAGGTAAAAAAAGGGATTTCAAAAACTCTTTTGGTACTCGGCCTTCTTACCTGTTTGGGGGCCCTCGGTCTTTTCGGCCAGGAACGTTATTTACAAGCTCAAGGCAATAAATACTATCAACTTCAGAATAGCCGAGTCCAGGCAGGAGTCGTTGGGCAACAACAACTTCTCAGTAATGCCGCCTTTGCAAATTAT
>JALCBQ010000159.1 GCA_028066335.1 Pirellulaceae bacterium | reverse complement strand
TCCCCAAGCACCCAACACGAGCCACCATATTTCCTGAGAGGCGGCACCATAAAAGAAAAGTCCACTCGCAACGAGCAACTGCGACCAAAAAACGACAATAAAAACACCATGCCTGTCTTGCATCTTGCCAATCCAAGGGGCTCCGAGCGATTGCCCTGCATGCATGAGTCCTCGCACTCCCAAAACGAAACCAAGTGTAAGGCCCAACACCTCTTTCCCATACTGGCCTATCGCTACAACCGTAAAGCCATTAACCAATGAAAAAAGGGTTCCAAACACAAGCAACCAGACGAACAGACGCTTTGAGAGTACAAAGCGATACCGATACCACAACCCCTCTTTGTCTCTATTCGGTGCAACGGATTTTATTTCTTCTAAAAAAAGAAGGGACGAAAACGCACACCCTAAAAAAAAGAGCCCACACCCAATCGACACGAGGCTCGCCCCTTCCGAGGTCAAACTTAGAAACTCGATTTTGGGAAGGCCCAGAGTGATCACTGCCCCACAAAACAGCCCCACGATTCGTCCAACACCCATGTACCGCTCGCGCAGACCAAGTTGTTGACTCCGGTCTTCCTCTCTGAGGAAATGGCCCATCCAATTCCACAAAACGACCGTTCCCATAAACTCAAGCAATCGGTGCACTGTCCAGACAGCACACAAAAGGAGTTGCCCCGATAGACCTTCTGTAAAAAGGCCTCCCCGAAAACCAATAGGGACGATACCGAGAATAGCCGCGCTCGAAATATAAAAGCTAAGAGTAACCACCTTCTGCTTCGGCCATACTCGCAAGACAGCCGGAACAACCAGGCGCACCAAGCCAAAAAGCCTCGGAACACCAAGTAAAAAACCAAGCAAGAGCCCCGAAGAACCGAGGTCTTTTAAAAGATAAAAAAAGAGGGTGCTACTGGCCAGACCATTACCAATGGCCCAGAAAAGAGCATTTAAGTTAAAAGGTTGGGGCAAACGGGCCACACGACTCTTTTCTCGTACTATCTACAATACTGATTGGGGACGATTGTTGATGAGAACATTTGTCGGAAAAATTATTTCGCTGAACTCGCCTTCATATGGTAGATTGCCAAATGTTTGCCATCAGGGCCAATAAGCTCTTGCACACTGAATATCCCCTCGACTGCAATTGGCCGAACAGTAAATTCGGTCGACTTACCCGCCTCCATCTCGACAACGATACAATCATATAACGCAGCACCAGGACCAAAACAACACTCAAGGTTATCACGAACTAAGACAAACTGCGTGATCCCCCGTTGTTGAAAACCGGGCAAAATATATCCCCGAATTTTAATTTTTTTCGTGACATAGTCCTCAATTCTTTTCGGAAGCATAGACCTCTTGAAATCGCCCCCTACTTCGATATCGAATTTGATATCTTCAAAAGAGATATCTTTGACAGTAGACGGCTTTTTACTGTCCCTTCGGCTTGCAACCGCATTGCTAACGGTAACTACCTCGGCCGCCGATAGCTCTGTAACACCCAAGGAACCACCAACTTTGTAGAAACCAATTCCAAAGGATGGGGCCCAAAGCAAGAGGAACAAAAAGAATATTCTAGGCATGGAAAAATCCTCACCGAGGTCACACGATAAAGATAGGGCGGTAGGAAAAAACGGCAGGTACTGCAATCCTACCAAAAAAAAGATATCAAGGCAAATTGTTTTTTCGACCCATAAGTGACTTTTAGAACGTTCCTTTTATGAAGTCTAGAGTTATTTTAGATAATCGGCATCTAAAATATAGTGTACGCCGGGACTTCCCTCGACGGTTGCGGCAATATCAGCGACCTTTTCATTGACAGTTAACACCCCACCCAGCTTACGTCGCCGTAAGCTGTAATCAAGGGTAATCCCTTCTTTGAGTTTGACCAGAATCATGTCAGTCGCCTTTGGTGTCCCACCAAAGCAACAAGTTCCCATATCAGGTACAAGGACAAATTCCTTAAGCCCCTTTAGTTTACTTCCGGGATAGACATAGCCCGGGATAAAGATAGTCGTTCCAGCGAGCTCAAGCGATCGCTCTGAGACGATCTTTTTCTCAGAAGGTTTAGGTTGCAACTCTGTCCAACTGACTCGATCATATCCCTCGGGGACCTCATAAATATAGATAAGAGTATGCATTGCTACATTCGACGGGAGGATAACCAAGCACAATATAAGTGCCACTTTCGCCATTTTTTCGCCAATGAACTCTCCGCTGGAACGGCGAACCTGAATAAGACCAATCAGAGCAAAGATAAGCCCCATTACCCCCAAACCATTAAAGACGGGGTGTATAAAAGCGCTTACCGATAAGATGCCAAATATAAGACCAGCGATTGACCAAGCACTATAAGCGCGGTACTCATGCCACGCCTCCGACTCTGAGATACCATCTTCCATATTCAAGCCACTACTTTGAACCAGTCCGGCACTTTGAGCCATTACAGTTTCGCTACTCATAAACTTCTCTTCTTACGATAACACAGGGAAACAACAGGAGCAATTGCAAGTAACGCCCAAATTGCAGACAACCATAATCAACCGGAATAACGCCCTGTTAGTTTACTTAAAACTGATAAAAAACGAGGGGACAACTTGTGATCGATTGGCAAAAAGGAACTTTCAGAAGAACAATTTCCCTACAACCGTCACAACTCATCTCAATAGCGACCAGATTCACTGCCCATAAAGATTCATCAATATAGCCAGTTTAGCCAAAGAAGTGCATCCTTTACGTGAAGAACTTCACAGTTGTTCAAAAAGAAAAAAAGAAAAACCAAGCGTGCCTTCCCCACCTCTGGAAAACCAAAATTTGTGGAAATGAAAAGGGGAGACAAAAAACCAGAAGAGCAATCCGACAATCAGGAATGGCTAACACGACCCTGCCTAGCATGCAAAGTCCTGTATTTACTGTTTAATCTCTTTTTTATCGCTACCCTCTTTATCTGCACCTGTTTTATCGGCATCGACAGTACCTTGAATACGGCCACCACCACTAAAAAGGAAAAACGTATTGGCTCGACGGACCGCTTCGGGGTCAATTTTTTCAAGAGCAACAATATGTGTATCGGCCTCTGGAAGTGGGCAAGCTCGCAAATAATTGATAATAGGTACTCGAACCCAGCTCGTCGACTCATCGGAATCTTTGAAGAGCTGAACCATTTTGTCAACCGATTCCCAATCTTCCCAACGAGCAAGGTCTGGAATGACAAGATCGGCTAAACTTGGACGATCCAAGAGATATCGCAGCGAAACAATCAACCTTTCACGTGGAATAACATCAGCCTCGGTTCCATGAAACCGTAGTGCCATAATTGCCGAGTATGTCTCGGAATGGGGAGAATCTTTGTTTTCAAAGAAAAGGTCGTCAATGAGGTCTAGGCTCTCCGGCCCACCCAATGTCAAATAACAAGCGACCATTGAGTCGAGTGCGGCTTTCGATTCTTCACTCCCTGATCGAATTAATTTTTCAAGCATTATAACATCGTCGTCATTACCACAAACGCCCAACATCGTCAGATAAAGGCGATGCCTTGCCGCTGGAATCTGGGGGTCATTAATCCAGCTGACGAGTTGGTCATGGTGCATCTTTGGCTTAAGAGCAATAACAGCTGCATAGTCTGCATTGGCAAATTCGTCGTAGGCATCAGCTCGTAAAAGTTCATCGCTGTCTTCGAGGTACTCCTGGAAGAATGCAAGACGATCAGCCCCCTCTTTGGGCAGTTTTTCCAGCTTAGGCAGATACTCGGCAACACGTTCGTTAATACGAAGAGGTGGATGCCAAAGTAAATTCAATGGCTCGGTCGCCATGATCAAAAAGATCTCACCTTTTTTTCCTTCGCCAAAATAGGGGATCTTCACAGGCTTTGTCTCGTCGTAAAGAGTTCGCCCTTGAAGAGTTTTTTGAATTTTAAAAATGGCAAACGATTCGGCCTCGGGGTCAAAAACACGGGTCTCATCGAGTGGAGGAGGTGGCTCAATCATAATGCCAATCGCCACAATATCGACCTGTTCCATCTCTTGGGTAAAGGTCTGAGAAACAGCTGTGCAGAAGGGGCATCTTCCGTAAATACTGCTCATTTGCAGCGGAATTAAAAAAGCCAAAGCGACCATGAGAACATTTTTTGCACGCATCAACTCTACCTTAATTCTGCATGCTTATTCTGCATGCTTTTTGAGAAAATGTGGTTCAAAAGGAACTCATCCATTCTACCACCCAGTTTTTGCTCAAACCAACTTTATTTACAATTTTCTAGTTATAATCTTGGTTCCAAATAAGCAATTTTCCCAACGGCGACCTCCACATGTTCTTCAACTATAGCGACTCGGCAACGTCGGTCCGATAAGCTGCAAATGCAGGGAGGATACCGACCAAAATAGCCAATAGTATTAAACCAGGGATGACCAAAACCTCGGGGGAAATGTTGGAGAAGATCGCAACTTCATTAATTCTGAACTCTAAAATAGCTCCAAACCAGCTCATAATCCCCTCTGTTGGGAAATCTGCCGCTTGCATCGCGGGGGCGAAATCCCAAGGTTTTACCACAACACCAACCTTGTCTTCGACAATAGGCCCCGCAAAAAAGATCGCCAAATGGGCCGCAAACCAACCGAACAGGCCACCACCAACCGACAATAATATTGACTCAAACAGAACGACCAGCGTAACCGACCGCCGGCTAGCTCCCATAGCACGCATAATAGCGATCTCTTTTTTTCGGGCACTCATCGAGTTATAAATACTCACCAAAATACTAATACCCGAAACAACACAAATGAGCACCGTCAAGCCCAATAACAGATACTGAACTGGCTCGACAATAAAAGTAAACAGATTTCTAATCTCTCCAACAGGGTGAACAATCTGTGCTTCATCACCTTCGTTTACAGTGTTGAACATACCTCTTGCGAACAATGGGTGTGCCGACCGTAATAAAATTGCCGTCACTTCTCGAAGCTCGTCTTTGAGCCCTGGTGGACGTTGTGAGGTTCCATCCCCTCCCACTTGAACCTCTGCAACCTCTTCCTCTTCAGGCTCTTCTTCCTCCTCAGAGGAGGGGTCGGGCTCCTTCGCGTGCCCACCCATTAGAAAGAAACCTTCCATGTTCACAAAAACGGCCCTATCATTTGGTGTCCCACTTGTTTCTAAAATCCCAACGATGACAAACTTTTCCTCATGAACAGCACCATCAACCG
>JALCBQ010000158.1 GCA_028066335.1 Pirellulaceae bacterium | reverse complement strand
GATCGGTTGGCACGATGGGTGCTATAAAACTCGATATCGGTTTTGACACTTTTGCGTTTTCGAAAACCGGGGGTATCAATAGCAATAATCGGTTTTCCATCGACTATAAACCGGACGTCGACACTGTCACGGGTTGTACCGGCAACGGCACTGACGATCATCCGTTCTGTTTCGGCGAGAGCATTCGTGAAGGTACTTTTTCCGACATTTCGCCGACCGACGATTGCAATCTTCATAGTCGGCTCGGTCGGGAGGGCCTCTTCCTCCGGTTCGGGAAGATTTTCGACAATTGCATCAAGAAGAAGGTATTGATTTCGGTTTTGTAGTGTACTGACCTTAATGATTTCCTTACCGATACCGAGCTCGAAAAATTCATCTGCCAGTGCATCAAAGCCACTGTCGTCGGTCTTGTTTGCAACGACGACGATCGGTTTTTTAACGGCTCGTAAACGTCGTGCAACCTCTTGGTCTAAAGGACTAACACCGCTGCGCGTGTCGACAACAAAAAGGACGAGGTCGGCAAAATCAAGGGCAAGAGCGATCTGCTCTTCGATTTCTTCGGAGAGGTCATCAATGTCGTTTATACCAATCCCGCCAGTATCGATAATCTCGAAGTGACGATCTTCGTATTCGAGAGGAAAAGACATTCGGTCACGGGTTACACCGGCTACATCATCGACAATGGCCAGGCGTTTCCCCGAAAGCCAGTTGAACAGGCTCGATTTTCCCACGTTTGGGCGGCCCAAAATGACCACTTGAGGAATTGCCATAAAATATCCTTGCCGCTTAGCTTGGAAGACGAGTGCAACTTCATAGATGAAAATTAAAGAGACTAGTCTAATGCCGTTTTTCTAATCTCTGAATCCCTTTTTGATCGCCTAGAGAGAACATTTTAACCTTTTTTTTGTTGGAAATCCCCCTATACTCATACGAGGCCGGTAAAGTCAGTGTACCGCTCTTTTTATAAACTTTCAGAAATCCTGGCAGCGACAGAAAAGCGAACAGCAACAAATTAAGGAAGATACGTGGCGAATCGACTCCAGCGGATGTTACGGCAGCAGCTTCAAAGCTTTAGTATGTCAGGGGTTACCTCTTTTGTAAATCAAGCGGGAGCAAGTAGTACGACATTTGAGGCTGCTTCTACGATAGACTCGATGGACCGAGCACCAACACGTTTAGACTCTAAAGAGGTATCAGAATTGGCAACTCCCTCTGAGGTATCTGCAGTATCTTCTCCTTCATTAAAATCGTCAGAAGATCCATCTATTCAACCAGTTACGTCAACAAAAAATAGCCTGAATATGCCCGATAAATCTGCTCAATTGGCCGTTTTGAAAGAGAAGGTCGCCACCTGTACTCTTTGTCCTGATCTCGCAGTAACGAGGACACAGACCGTCTTTGGAACAGGGGATGCCAATGCAAAGATCGTTTTCATGGGTGAGGCACCTGGTGCTCAGGAGGATGAAACGGGGGAGCCCTTTGTTGGACGAGCTGGGCAATTGCTCACCAAAATCATAGAGGCCTGTACACTCTCTCGTTCGCAAGTCTTTATTTTAAATACACTTAAGTGTCGTCCTCCCGGTAACCGAAACCCGACTCCTGAAGAGGTAACTCATTGCCGCCCCTATTTCGATGAGCAACTGGCAATTATTCAGCCGCAGTACCTTGTCTGCCTCGGTGCGATTGCCGCCAGGAGTTTGCTGGCGACTGACCTGGCGATCGGAAAACTCAGGGGTAAGTTTCATAACTATAATGATATCAAGGTGTTAGCGACGTATCACCCAGCCTACCTTTTACGAAACCCTAGTGCAAAAAAAGAGGTCTGGCTCGATATGCAGTTTCTCATGAAAGATATAGGGATTCCACTGCCAGCTTCGAAAAATCCGTAGGACCGTTTGAGAGTGGCTCTTACATGCAATTCCCCCTGATCAGGGGGAATTTTTACACTGATAGTGCTAGTAAAATCGGTTACATTTGGCCGATTATCTCCCCATTTTTCAAGAAAAAGGTCGTTTTTAAGACCTTTTTCGGTTATTAAACAGGTCCGATCCAACACCTATGGGACAATCTATCTCCATCGTCTGAATTTGTGTCAACAGTGTTTAGGTGATACAGGCCACGCAAGAGATATGTGGAGTCTACACAAAACAGGGACATGCGAACTCCTTGGTCGACTCTCCCTTCGTTAAGAGGCGCCTGTTCGGCAGCACATTTTTGTAGTAGAACTATAGCGTCTAAACATAAGAAGATTTACCCCCTTTTGCCTCCCATTTTGGTGTTTTAGCGGTTGAAGGAAAAGAATTCCTATGTTTGAATGACGGCACAAGGTGATTTTAAACTCCATAAAGAGAATACCAAGAGGAGCAAAACCGTGATTATTGGTGTCCCTAAAGAAATAAAGAATAACGAGTCTCGTGTCGGAATGCTCCCAGCAGGGGTCGAGCAACTTACGGGTGCTGGTCATCAAGTCTTTATCCAAAAAGATGCTGGTATTGAGTCAGGAATTAGTGATAAAGACTTTATCGACCAAGGGGCAAAAATTTTAGAAACGGCCGACGAAATCTATGGCGAGGCCGAGATGGTCGTTAAAGTCAAGGAACCACTTGCTCAAGAGTATGGTCTCATTCGTGAGGGGCAGATCGTTTACACCTATTTTCATTTTGCCGCTTCTGAGGAACTTACCAACGCAATGCTTGCCTCGGGGGCGACGTGTGTCGCTTATGAGACTCTCTCTTCTCCTGATGGCAGTCTTCCCCTGTTGACACCCATGAGTGAAGTCGCCGGACGGTTGAGTGTTCAGGAAGGGGCTAAATTTCTTGAAAGGCCACAAGGGGGTCGCGGGATTTTACTCGGTGGTGTTCCCGGGGTTGCGCCGGCCCATGTGACGATTGTCGGGGGTGGCGTCGTCGGAACCAACGCGGCCCAGATCGCTGCCGGTTTTCGTGCCAATGTAACGATTCTAGATGTCAACGTCGACCGCCTGCGATACCTTGATCAAATCATGCCTGGTAACGTGACTGTTTTGTACAGCAATCGTGTGAATATTCTCAGTGAATTGCAAAAGGCCGACCTCTTTATTGGTGCTGTATTGATTCCAGGGGCCAAGGCACCCAGCCTCGTCAAGAAAGAAGATCTTAAACTCATGAAACCGGGCTCGGTTATCGTTGATGTCGCCGTCGATCAAGGTGGTTGCGTCGAAACGACCCGTGCTACAACTCATAGCGATCCCGTTTATGACGTCGACGGAGTCTTACATTATTGTGTTGCAAATATGCCGGGTGCAGTCGGATGTACCAGTACATACGCCCTTTGTAATGTGACTGCTCCTTGGGCTCTGAAAATTGCAAACCTTGGCATCGACGAGGCGATGCGTAAATATCAACCAATCGCTGATGCAGTCAATATTCATCAAGGTAAAGTGACGAACGAGGCAGTCGCTGAGACCTTTGGGCTTAATTGCGAACCCGTCGGTTGTTAGTCGTAGTGCAAAAAGAAAGAGCAGCCTTCGCTTTCCTGAGAGAGCGAAGGTTTTTTCGTGTCAATTCAACCTTTGGGCTCTCCCCCGCTATGTGGGAAACGGGTAAAATAGTTCCATAATTCAATAGGCCTTGGGGTCTCTTTGTTTGGCGACTTATTCGAAGGCCGAGAGCAACTCGATAATTTTTAAGTGAAGAGTAGAAGGAAAAACTATGACAACCCCTCTCGTTGGAATCTTAATGGGAAGCGATAGCGACTGGCCAAAAATTCAGAAGGCAGCAGATGCGTTACGTGAGTTTGATGTTCCGTTTGAAGTGAACGTCATGTCGGCCCACCGGACTCCAGATGTCGTTATGGAGTATACCCAATCGGCTCAAAGCCGTGGCCTGAAAGTGATCATCGCTGCTGCCGGTGGTGCTGCTCATTTGGCCGGGGTCGTTGCCGCCCATACGACGCTGCCAGTTTTGGGGCTTCCCGTTCCTACACCCGAGCTTGGTGGTCTCGACTCACTCCTGTCAACCGTTCAAATGCCTGGTGATGTCCCGGTCGCTACGCTGGCTGTCGGTATGGGGGGGCCACGAAACTCGGGGCTTTTTGCCGTCCAGATTTTAGCCCTCTCTGATGAGAAGCTTCAGAAGAAATTTGCCGATTTTAAAGAGGCACTCAAAGGGAAAATCGCTGCCAAAAATCAAAAGCTCAAAGAGCAAATTGAAAAAGGGTAGTTCTGAGTTCGAGCCTCGTCGTTTTCAGAAGCTTCTTAGGTTCTCTAGGTTAGGAAGACCTCCTTATTGTTCGTTATCCCATTCTGAGAGAGATCATGTCAACCGAACCTTCCTCCCCAGAGGGGAATGCCTCTATTGATTCGAATCAATGGCATGGTGGTATCGATGGTTTTTTAAGGCTACTCGACCAGACCCTTTTGCCTGGTGAAATCGCCTTTGAAGATTGCCACGATATCAAAACGTTATGGCATGGTATTAAAGAGCTGAAAGTTCGTGGGGCTCCAGCGATAGGGATTGCAGGCGCTTATGGGGTTGTGTTAGCGGCAAAAGAGAAAGTCGACTCGATTGAGGGCCTTAAAAATGTTGTTCGGGAAGGGGCCGACTACTTAGGGAGGAGTCGGCCGACGGCGGTCAATCTTTTTTGGGCTCTAGAACGAATGTGTTCGGTTGCTGAGCTTTTTAATAAGGAGAGTCTCACTGAAGCGCGTGAGGCCCTTTTAGCCGAAGCAAAAGCAATTCATGAAGAAGATCGTAAGCTATGCCGTGCGATCGGTACCTATGGCGCACAACTAATCGAGTCAGGAAACGGTGTGTTAACCCACTGCAACGCTGGTGGGATAGCGACTTCTGAATATGGCACCGCTCTTTCGGCAATTTTGACCGCCTCAGATCTGGGGAAAAAGGTTCATGTCTACGCCGATGAGACGCGGCCTTTGTTGCAGGGGGCACGCCTCACAACGTGGGAGCTTATGCAACATGGGGTCGACGTCACGCTGATCTGTGATTCGATGGCGGCGCAGGTAATGAAGGAAAAAAGGATCGATCTGGTTATCACCGGTGCCGACAGGATCGCAGCTAACGGCGATTCTGCAAATAAAATTGGAACCTACTCGTTGGCGGTTTTGGCTCAGTACCACCAGATACCGTTTTATATTGCGGCCCCTTCGACGACTTTTGATCTAACTCTTGAATCGGGAGAAGGGATTCCTATTGAGGAAAGAGACGGAAAA
>JALCBQ010000157.1 GCA_028066335.1 Pirellulaceae bacterium | reverse complement strand
ACCTTGGGCATGCCATAGTCACTAAGGTCAAGTAATGTCGCCTCTTCAAGGTAGGCGACGATGGGGAGGGTGCTGTCCTCTTCTGGTTTGTTCCCTTCTAACGATTCTTGCCTAGAGCCTGTATGATCTTTGGAACCCTTTTTTAAAAGTTGATTGGGGGACAAAAAAGCAACCGGCGTCCCATCTACACCAAGAAAATCGGTCAACTCTTCCCAATCGACGAGGTTATCGTATTGACTATGTCTGACAACTGCCCCACCTGATTGCTCGCATAAGATCGGAATAATTCCAAACGGGTTGTGGCATATTAGGACATCTTCAACACCGACATGGCGGGCCAACTTTTCTTCAATTTCACGTTGTTGTCTCTCTTTTAGCGAGCAATCCCCTCCCTTCCCTTTTGGCTCTTTTCCCGAAATTGTAGAAAATCCTTTTCTGCCTAACTGAATCGCTTCGAGGCCGACTTGGCCAAGAGGCCATCCAAACCGCTCTCCCCCTTGTTCACTGCAAGAAACCAAAGATCCAGTCGCATTAAGAAACAGAACATGACCACCTACAGTTGCCCCTGATGTCCAACGTTCAAACTTTTCTGCCAACTGATCGATCGGCGGGAGATTGGCATAGACCGCTTTGTCTTTGATTTTTTTAGAAACCCCTCGTAACAAATCACGTACACCATCAGCGACAACACTATGGTTTGCCTTATCTACAAGATCGGCAATGGCAGGGGTCTCCAGTAATTGTTGAACCGAAGGGAGGCGGTCAAGCAGCTTTTTTTCATCGGTCACGGCCTTTTTCCTTTTTCTTAGCCTTCACTTGTTTTGATGAGCTTTGTCAAACAAATTACCTCGTTCCATTTTATCAGTGGCAAGCCACAGCGACCACAAAGTAACTGATTATTTCTTTCGATTTTCTGAGGCTAGAGAGAGTTTTTGAAAAGGGGTTTCAAAAGCCAATGCCTTTTTATGAGCTGACATTGTTGAAGCGGCCTCCCAACAAAAGAGCAAAGAAAAGTCGTCCTTGCCTCTTTTGCACCTACCTAAACGGGGGTTATAATCGTAACACAATGTCCGCCATAGGGAACCTGTGTAAAACCTTATATCCTACTATTGCAACACCGTTTGTTAAATCGTTAGCCCTTTGCTACCACCAATGGCTACTGTTCCCAGCCGTTACAATTTTGACACCCTTTCTCTTGAAAACAAATCATGCAATCTGAGACGATCGGTTTTATCGGAGCTGGCCAAATGGCAACTGCCCTTACAGGTGGTTTTCTCGATAAAAATCTGCTGGCCCCTACTGACCTCTTCGCTTACGACACAAACGAAACGGCTCAAAAAAAATTCCTGGAAAACTACCCTCAAACGACGTTTGTTGAAACGAGCCAGCAACTTGTCGAAAAAGCAAGTACGATTATCTTAGCGATCAAGCCCCAATACCTTCCTGACCTTCTTACCGAAATATCCTCCACTTGCACTTCGGACAAACGTCTCCTTTCGATTGCGGCGGGTGCCTCACTCACCCAACTTGAAAAAGCGCTCCCCAATGCTCGCCTTATCCGAGCGATGCCAAACACCCCTTGTTTGATCGGAGAGGGGGCATGTGGCTTTAGCCTTGGTCAGAAGGCGACCCCCGACGACAAAAAAGTAATCGAAAGATTATTAGGTGCAGTCGGTCTTTCATTTGAAGTTGCCGAGCCACTCCTCGACACAGTAACAGGTCTTTCAGGTTCAGGCCCTGCCTACATTTATCAAATCATTGAGGCGTTAAGCGATGGTGGGGTTCAGTGCGGCCTTCCTCGTACAATTGCCCTCCAGCTAGCCGCCCAAACGGTCAAAGGGGCGGCCCAAATGCTCCTCTCGACGGGGCTTCACCCCGGCCAACTCAAAGACAACGTTGCCAGTCCTGGTGGAACGACGATCGCCGGCCTGGCAACGATGGAACGACACGGTGTCCGTGGCGCACTGATAGCGACTGTCGAATCAGCGACTAGCCGTGCCAAAGAGTTAGGGGCCCAGTAGGTTATTATCGCCTTCCTCACCAAATGGTTGAGTGGAATCCTTCTTTTACTTTCCCGTTTTCAAACAAGATAAAAATAATGCAAGCAAAAGAAATTAAAAACGGCTCTATCGTCAATTATCAAGAGGCCCCAGTTATCATCGAGTCGATCTCGGTCCAAAGTCCCTCGGCCCGTGGTGCGGCAACCCTCTACAAGTTCCGTGGACGGAATCTCATGACCAAACAAAAAGTCGATATTACTCTCAAAGGGACCGAGTCCCTTGATGAGGCCGATTTTCAACGTCAACCCGTCACCCTTATGTATACCGATCCCGACCATATCCACCTCATGGATAGCGAAACGTTCAACCAATATGCCCTTCCCAAAGAGGTCGCTGAACACGAGCTGTTATTTTTAAAGGAGGGACAAGAGGGATTATTAGCCCTCATCTATAATGAAGAATGTGTCGCTCTCCAACTCCCCGGTACCGTCGAACTCAAGATCGAATATTGCGAGCCAGGGGTCAAAGGGAACTCGGCGACAGGACGGACCAAACCGGCTAAACTCGAAACGGGGCATTCGATTTCGGTTCCTGAATATCTTGGTATGGGTGAAATGGTAAAAATCGATACACGAACAGGCGAATTTTTAGGAAGAGCCTAAGCTTTTGTCAGCGAGGCCTCCTTTCTTTACCCGTCACCAAGCACCTCTCAACAAAATTTGCAAACGATAAAGGAACCGTTAAACTCAAAAGTAAAAGAAGGTTACCAAGTAAGGTTTTCTCTCGGCGATATCCTTGGATGGGATCTTTGTTTTTGTACTTTTACCCTCGCCGCCTGCCCCCCTTTGCCAGCACACCACCAGTCGGTGAGGAAGGTCGATCGGCAGGGGAGAGCTTTTTGTGAACACTTGTGGTCGTAGACCTTTTCTCAGCGACCTTGAAAGGGTTTGTTATGAGGCAGATATGGAATGCAATTAGACCGGTATTTCTTAGCTTTCTAGCGATGTCACTTGGGGCTATGATCTTGCAGATGGTCTTGACATTCACCTTTGGGTATTTCTTCTTTACTGAAAAGGGATTTACAGCAGTTTTCAAAGCGATCCCCGCCCCTAAAGCAGCCGAAATAATCATGGAAGAACTCCATAAGTTGCCAGCGAATGTTGTAACCTTTTTTTATATAACTGCTCTGACGATCGATGTCGTGTGTGCTATTTTTGGGGGATACCTCATCGTTCGGCTTGCCCCCGATGATAGCCTCCATTTTCATATTTTTATGTTTCTCTTTTTAATCGCCTCCCTTGGTGCTCTTGTTATGGATACCAACGCCGGAATGCCTCTGTGGGTCCCCCTAGGTAGAATTCTCCTTTGTGGCTATGCTATTTTCGGGACAGCCGTTGCCCGCGCCAAAGTTGGCTACCTCCGCTGTTGTCGGATGGCACCTCCTGGAAGTTGTGAGATTCCGAAAAACTAGTCCCCTAAAAAGTGATGCCTGCCATTGTGAATATGAGGCTGTGAATATAAAGTTGTGAGAATATGAAATGGTGGTCTATGGATCCTTGTTTTGCACCTTTTTACCAGCTCTTGTTTCACCTGAAAAGTAAAAGGTTTTCCTGCCCCTACGAAGAGTAGCTGTTTTAAAGCTCGCCAAAATTGAGTGCTCTCTTTTTTAATCTTATGACAGCAAAGCGGCTGACCCTTTTTACGCATTCCCCCAAATCACAAATAATCCACCCATCTTTCATCGCTTTCTTCTACAGAGAAAGGTCAAAAACCTTTTACCCTGTTTCACGAAGAGAAAGGAGAAAAACAGGGCTCTTTTATCGAAATTTTTGGAGATTATTGGGTAATAATTGGCAAAAAAGGCCCCTTTTTTCTACCTATATCAGGGGTCACTATTCTTCCAAAAACAACTATTTTTACCCTGATTTTATCGCCGTCTGGATGTGAATGGATTGTCTCATTATGAGAAACTGCCGTCTCATTATGAATCACAGACAGTCCTTATGGACCTATCATCCTAGGGTAGGCGACTTATTCCCTCTACTTTCCGCTCTTTCAAGAAATCTCTATCCCCTTTGACAGTAATGCCTTACGACAATTGCTAACATTGTCATGGACTTTTGGCACAAGCTATGCGATCAGGTAAAGAGCGTCTGTGTTTATCGCTTATCATAACGCATTGACCTCTTTGGAAAGGAGTCTTGCATGTTAATTCTAAGCCGAAAATCGGGAGAGAAAATTGTTATTGGAGAGAATGTTACAATTCGTGTTAATCGAGTTAAGGGTAATCGTGTTACCCTTGCAATTGAAGCCCCAAAGGATATCCGTATTATCCGAAGCGAGCTTAACTCACTTGAAAAAAAGGACTTAAAAGAAAACCCTAAGTCCGAACCCAGCGAGGAGGGAAATGCCCCCAACCCCCTTAACCAAGAGAAGGAAGGGGCATTTATCCTTGGTCATAGAGGGTGCCTCAATCCACTTCCCAACCCTTCCTCGGCACCGTAGCTCTGTTCCCACTTTTCTATTCTAGCTTTTCCTTTGATTTCTCTATTCGCTTTTCTGGTTCGTTTACTACCTCTAAAAACTCATTATCCAAAGCCCGACTTAGCTAACCTAAACTATTTTTAGGCTAGAACTTAGGGACTGTACGCCCCAGTTCCCCTAGGGCTGATATGACTTGATTTAGAAGGAGCTTACTACCACGAAGAAGTGGATGATGTAGCAAAATCGTACACTTTGCGGCACGCCTACTATTTTCAAGGTTACCGATTTTTCGGCACCGGCTTGGTGGTCTTTTGTGGAACCCTTGATACCCTTTTCCAACCATAAGGCCTTTGTTATTAGCAAGTTGCACAAATTTTTCACGCCAAGAGTCGTCTTGATTTTCCCAATCACTTGACTGGCCATTGCCCCACTTGTGCCCGAAAAAGAAGGGGAGTTTGTAAAAAGTCGTCTGGGCTCCTTTCTCAAGGAGCTCATTAGGCGAAAATGAGGTTAGATACGGCCATTCCTCTGACTCTTTTATAACCTCTAAGCCATTGTCCATCATAGACTTAGAGGCTTCAAAAACTCTCTTAACTTGAGGGAGAAGAGCGGCTGCCTGTAGTTCACTCAATGGATATGCTTCATTTCCGCGTTGACAAAACCTCTTCATTCTCTGGTGGAAAAGTGGATTGCTGCATAGAACTCCACCCCCCCGCCCAGAGGTCAATGG
>JALCBQ010000156.1 GCA_028066335.1 Pirellulaceae bacterium | reverse complement strand
TCTTGCCATGCGGTGCGATCAGATTGATAACCAGCTTCTCGAATACGAATACGCCAACAGAGATCTCTCAAGTGGCAACCTTCGTTTGGTCGTCTCTATTGCTAAAAAATATCGCCACCGAGGTATGAGCTTTCTTGATCTTATCCAGGAGGGCAACACCGGCCTTATGCGTGCCGTCGATAAATACGAGTATCGTCGTGGGTTTAAATTCTCGACCTATGCAACATGGTGGATTCGCCAAGCGATCACACGAGCCATTGCCGATCAGTCGAGAACGATCCGAATTCCGGTTCATATGATTGATGTCTTAACGCGCCTTCGCAAAATACAAAAGAGCTTACAACAAGAGATGCGCCGGGAACCGACCATGGAGGAGATCGCTCGTGAGGTCGACCTTCCACTTGAAGAAGTAAAACGGGTTCTGAATATTGGCAGAAACCCACTCAGCCTTGACAAGACAGTTGGTGAAAATGACGACAACTCTTTTGGTGAGTTCGTCGAAGATCAGTCAAACGAAAACCCTCTTCACCTAGCCAATAACGGCGTTCTTCGAGAACGGATTGAGAAGTTACTAACGACTTTGACCGTCCGTGAACGTGAAATCATTCGATTACGTTACGGCCTAGGAGATGGCTATACTTACACCCTTGAAGAGGTTGGTCGAATTTTTAAGGTGACCCGGGAACGAGTCCGCCAGATCGAAGCAAAGGCGGTTCGCAAGCTACAAAACCCAATCCGGAGCGAAAAACTAGCCGGCTTTTTGCATAATCAGCTACGAGCCGCCTAATAAAAGGGATCGTTCTTATTAAGAACACCTTATCGTTTTGAGATTTCTCGCCACAAAACCGTTTCCGGCTTTGTGGCTTTTTTATGGATTTAACTTATTGAACAGACGGGTAAGTTACACCACAATAAAGGCTGAACCCTATTCACAACAGGAGATAGGTTATGTCGGTGGCAGCCGGTACATTAGAAAAGCTTCATCGTATCCATAAGCAGCTCAACGATTTACGTGGTCGTATTAACCGCGGACCAAAGCTCATTGCTATCGCTCAGGGAAATGCCGCTGGTGCTCAGAAACAATTTGCCGAAGAAAAAGAGGCTGCGCAAAAACTACAGCGGTACAGCAACGAGAAACAGTTGCAACTTAAAGAACGTGAAGCACGAATTGAGAAGCTTCAGGTTCAAAAAAACAGTTGTTCTAGTAACGTCGAGTATCAAACTCTAACCGAGCAAATCGCCGCTGAACGACAGGCCAACAATGTTCTTCAAGATGAAATCTTGGAACTCATGGACAAGGTTGATCAACAAAATATCCAAATTCAAACGGTCGAAGAAAATTGCCAAAAATCTGACGCCGAGGTTAACGCAATTTCTCAAAAAGTTGAGGCAGAGCAAAAAATTCTTGAGGCCGACTTAGAAGGTGTCTTAAAGAACTTAACCAAAGCCGAAAATGAGCTTCCAGACGATTTTAAGATCGAATATCTCCGTGTTGTTCAAGGGAAAAAAGAAAATGCCCTTGCACCTGTCGAAAGTGATTGCTGTGGGGTCTGTTACCAGACTTTGACTTCTCAGGTTATTAATGACCTTTTTGTGAACAAGCCAGTCTTCTGCCGCTCTTGTGGCAGCCTCCTTTATCTGGTCGAAGGGTTTCAAATTCATAAATAGGCAACCTGAAGACGCCCTCCTGAGAAAGCTCTTCTTTTTCTGCTGTGAACATCTCTGGCCTAAGATGTCTGGTCCATTTCTTCTCGTTTTCTGAAATGGCTGAAACCCTTTTTTCCTAGAAAAGAAGGACGATTTTAGCCTTTACATGTTTGAGAGGGTTTGTTTAGAATAGTAGCTTGTATAAGCATCTTTGAAGCTACTTGACTGTTGTTAGGTGGCTCTTTTTACGCTTGTTCGATGGAGAAATGGTCGATTCTGTCGGCCGATACCAAAGCCTTTTAAATAAACAACATATTTGAAAATATTATTGGGGAAGGAAATACCAATGTCTGATCGTGTCCCTATGACCCAGGCTGGTTACAAAAAAATTAAAGACCGTATTCGGCAAATGGAAGAGGTCGAAATGCCGGCAATTACTGAAAAAATTGCTGAAGCACGTGCCGAAGGTGACCTCAAGGAAAATGCCGAGTATCATGCCCAACGTGAAAACCAAGGGCAGCTACAGGCCAAAATATCTATGGAACGGGCCAAGCTCTCCAAAGCCGATATTATTGATCCAAGCAAAATTAATCAAAACGAAGTCAGTTTTGGTGCGACTGTTACCCTTGTCGATTTGGACACCGAAGAAGAAGAAGAGATCACCCTTGTCGGTGCTGGCGAAGAAGATTACGACCAAGGCCATTATCTCGTGACAAGCCCGTTTGGCCAGGGGCTCCTAGGTAGAAAAAAAGGGGAAGAAGTCGAAATTGATGTCCCTCAAGGAACGCTTGCTTTCCGTATTGTCGAGATCGATTATTCATACCTAGATGGCTAAAAGAAGTTAATCTTCTACTTTGAAGATAGAGTGAAAAAAGCCCTCATCATTTGAGGAGGGCTTTGACCTTTATCCACCCAGGCATGTTTACACATCTGTGATTGTAATTTTCTCAATCAAATCACCACCCTCGACCGAATCGACAACATCTTGGCCTCTGGTGACTTTACCAAAGACGGCGTGAGCACCATCTAGGTGGGGAGTCGCGCAGTGGGTAATAAAAAACTGCGAACCGTTCGTATTTGGCCCGGCATTGGCCATGGAGAGGATCCCGGGACCGTCGTGACGCAATTCAGGATGAAATTCATCGTCAAAGGAATAGCCTGGCCCACCTGCTCCGCTCCCTTCCGGGCAGCCACCTTGAATCATAAAATCGGGAATGACCCGATGGAAACAAAGACCGTTATAAAACCCTTCTTCAGAGAGTTTTACGAAATTCCCCACCGTATTGGGAACCTTGTCTTCAAAAAGTTCAATGATAATGGTACCTTTACTGGTATCCAGTTGTGCTTGTTTCATTGTGGGAAGCTCCCCCTTTTAACAAATAACAAATAGAGAAATACCTCAATCCAAAAGTAGTTCATGAGACCACCCAGTCTACCACGACCTTCTCAACAGAAAAGTGTTGGTCTTTTGAGAACTTGATGGAAATTAACATCTTTGTAGAATAGAAACCCGATAAAAGTCGATTCCACCTTTATGAAAGATAGAGTATGTCTCCCTTTGAAGGCCTTGAACATATTGTCCGGCAAGAGGTTCCCCTTGCCCCCTATACCCGAATCAAAGTTGGAGGGACTGCCGAATATTTTGCCGAACCGACCTCTTTGGCTGAATTACTGGAAGTGATTCAAAGGGCGAACTCCCACAACATTGTCGTCCGAACTTTAGGGAGTGGGGCAAGCCTTCTCATTCGTGAACACAAAATTGACGGTGTTTTGCTTCACCTGTCAGCCCCTCTCTTTTCCGAGGTTACGGTCGAAGGAGATATACTGCAAGCCGGAGGCGGAATTAATCTGAATAATTTAATTGCAATCGCTGCTCGAGAAGGACTCTCTGGTCTCGAAAATCTTGTTGGTATCGCCGGGACCCTCGGTGGCGCCCTCCGGAATAACCTAGATGGTAGCGGTATTTCTGTCGGTGGCCCCGGTATTGGCCAATGGGTCGAGGATGTCACTGTTATCACTCGCCAGGGCGAGGTCTGCACCCGCACCCGTAGCGAGTTACAATTTAGCCATCGTCAAAGCAGTCTTAACGAGCTTGTCATTCTTAATGCAAGAATAAAACTTATTGCTGGTGATAAAAAAGAGATCATTCAGAAAATGCAAAAACAGTGGATTCTGGTTAAAAATCAACAGCCGGCTCCTGATCATCACCTTGCTTTTGTTTTCAAGGATCCTAGTGGTTATCAAGCGGCCGACCTGATTGATCGGGCCGGCCTTAAAGGAGCGAAAGTTGGAAGAGTCTCGGTGAGCTCTCGCAATGCAAATTATCTCGAAGTCTTGCCAGGGGCAACGAGTGAAGAAGTTTTAGATCTTCTGTCACAAGTCGAAGCAACGATTGAGGAGAAATTTGAAATCTCCTTAGAACAACAACTAGAAATCTGGTAGCCGATACTTTTCTCCTTGTCCTTCTGGTCTCTTGCTAAAAACAGTTTATGAAAAAACTCTCGCCTAAAGAAAAACGGCTCTTTTTTGTCGCTGTTGGCCTTGGAGCTCCTCTATTGATTATTGCCTTAACCTGGGCTCAATGGAGAGAGGCTATTTTTGTTTCGTACCGACTCAGCGGGCCGGATGACCTGGTTCTTTCGGATAAACCCGATTGGATACCCGATGAACTTACTGAGAACCTTTTTCGTCAAGGAAAGCTCGAAGGGACAAATCTTTATGAAAAAGGGCTTCTACAAAAAATTGGTCAGCTAGCCTCTCTTGAACCATGGGTAAAAGAAGTGAAAAAGGTCGAAAAAGGGGCCAATAAAAAAATCGTTCTTCACCTTCTCTACCGAAAGCCAGTCGCCATGGTGAAGGTGACCAGTGGTGAAAAACGAGGGCTGTTACCAATTGACCGAGAGGGAGTTTTGCTCCCCATTGATGGATTCACCGAAGAAGAAATTGAAGCCTATCCACGGCTAATAATCAGTGACCTTTCGCTGGCTCAGCTAACGGGAAAAGTATGGGACGACATTCGGGTCGTCCAGTCGGCCACCCTTGCAGGTTCTCTTGTACCTTACTGGAAGGAACTGGGGCTCTATCAGATTATTTACCAAGAGACAACTGAAGAGCTTGATAGTACTTACGAGCTTATTTTAGCCGATAAAAAGTCGGCCCGTGTCATTTGGGGAGTGATCGAGTCAGAAGAAAAAGAAAACAAGAAAATAGAGACTCTTTTAAAGTATATTAAGGAGGAGGGACCACTAAAAGAACTAGCGGCACCATTACGATTCGACTCTTAAGCGAAACGATAAACACAGCGAGATTTTGCTAAAATTTTTACGTGTTAAATCGTTAAGAGATAAATTAGAAACCCTGAAAATAGAACCTGTAACAAAAAGACGACAGACCCGACAAAGAAAGCCAGTTTACCAATATTGAATAAACACCGAGGTTCGATTCGTACTCCGATCCCAACCATTGCAATGACTAAAGCATAAGTACTACACTCCCCTACCAGCTCTTGCGTTGGCAAACTCACAAGCCCCAACGTTGGAAGAAGTGATAGTCCTACAAAACCATAGATAAACCAAGGGACGAGGGGCTGTGTCGATGTCGATTTTTGACCGTTTGTTAATCGATTTCTAGGAAGTGTAAATGCCAGTACAAATACGACTAGTGGCAACATTAGTATCCTTACTAGCTTAACCGTTATTGCTGTTTGGCCAACCGATTCGTTGATTGTAAATCCCGAAGCTGCCACGTGTCCGACCGCTTGTAATGTATTTCCAATAAAC
>JALCBQ010000155.1 GCA_028066335.1 Pirellulaceae bacterium | reverse complement strand
GTCATGCGAGATGCCGTTCTTAACCATGGTGCGACCCCTGTTTTCCTCGGAACAGCTTTCAAAAACAAGGGGGTTCAGCTCCTCTTGGATGCGGTTCTTCGTTACCTTCCCTCACCAATGGAGCGAGAAGTTTCGGCGATCGACGCAACCGATACACAAAAGAAGGTTGAGCTTCTCCCTGATGAGAACAAGCCTTTTGTCGGTATGGCTTTTAAAATTGTCGAAGACCCTTTTGGTCAGTTAACCTATACCCGTATCTATCAAGGTAAAGTCGAAAAAGGAAACTCGTACTACAATCAGCGGACGGGTAAAAAAGATCGGTTCAGCCGTATTGTTCGTATGCACTCAGATAAACGTGAAGAGCTTGACTCTGCCACAGCAGGGGATATTGTAGCGATTATGGGTATTGACTGTGCCAGTGGTGATACCTACTGCAATACCGATGAGTATTGCACCTTGGAGAATATTTTTGTTGCAGAACCGGTTATTAAAATTGCAGTTGCGCCAAAGGATCGATCCGATGCCGATAAAATGAGCAAAGCTCTCCAACGGTTCCGTAAAGAGGATCCGACTTTTCATGTCTTTACCGACGAAGAGACAAACGAAGTGATTATCGCCGGTATGGGCGAGCTTCACCTCGAAGTTTATGTCGAGCGTATTCGACGTGAATACAAAGTCGATGTCGAAAAAGGGGCTCCAAAAGTCAGTTACCGAGAAACCCTTACCCAAAAAACCGAATTCAACTACAAGCACAAAAAACAATCGGGTGGTGCTGGTCAGTTCGCACATATCGTGGGATACCTTGAACCACTCGGCCCTGAAGCCGAAGAAGACTTTGTCTTCGAGCAAAAAGTCGTCGGGGGACGTATTCCTAAAGAATACATTCCTGCTGTCGAAAAAGGTTTCCGCATGTCGACGGTCAAGGGACCACTCGCCGCCTTCCCTGTTGTCGGTGTCAAAGCGTTCCTCGAAGATGGTTCCTACCATGATGTCGACTCTTCCGAAATGGCATTCCAGATTTGTTCACGCGACTGTTTTCGTGATACCTTCAAAGCTTCATCTCCTGTCTTGCTCGAGCCAATTATGAAGGTTGAAATTGAATGTCCTGAAGAATTTCAAGGTGCTGTTGTTGGGAACTGTACTGCCAAACGGGGCATTATTACCTCGACGAGTGTCCGTGAAGATGGATCGGCCATTATTTTGGCCGATGTTCCCCTTGCTGAGACATTTGGTTATGCGACCGAGCTTCGAAGTATGACCCAAGGCCAAGGGACTTTCTCTATGGAACTTTCAAAGTACAGTCAGGTACCACGAAATATTCAAGAGGAGATCATTGAGGAGCATCGCAAAGCAGAGCTTGCCAAGGCGTAAAGAAAACGACCTTTTTATATAAAATGCAATCTCCTTATGTATCGTTTGATACATAAGGAGATTTTTTATGCACTAAGCTAAGGTTGACTAAGTTTAGAAAATGTCGCCTCGGTGTCAGAAAGCTTAAAAGATCGGCGCATAAAAAAAGAGATACCATCGGTTAAGCAATGGTATCTCTTAGCAAGGAGGATTCTACGAACGGAAGGGGTATCGAAACTGGGAGTCGACTAACCTGCCGTCGAAGAAATCGCGTTGATTTTCGAGCCAGGCCCGCCTTAGCCACAGCAGCTTCGTCGAACTGGCTTGCAGCAAGTACGGACTGGTTTGCAGCATTTGTTGAAAAGACCAGATAGGTTAACTCGCTTGCAGCAACGTTCTCGTTTAGGCTTGCAGCAAGTACGAACTGGCTTGCAGCAACGTTCTCGCTTAGGCTTGCAGCAGGTACGAACTGGTTTGCAGCAACGTTCTCGCTTAGGCTTGCAGCAACTGCGAACTTTTTGGCAGCAGGTACGAGCTGGCTTGCAACATTTGTTGAAAAGACCAGATAGGTTCATTCGCTTGCAGCAACGTTCTCGTTTAGGCTTGCAGCAACTGCCAAGCATTCCACGAAGGCTTTGGCCACAGCATCCGCTATGATGGCCAACAACAATTTCTTCTGCAACAACGACATCAGCTGCTTCAACAGGTGCAGCACCACCTGCTACAACATCTTGCGCCTTAGCGCTTGTACAAACAAAACCAGCGAGCAATAGTGCTGGCAACAACAATAAATGTTTCATTGGAATAGCTCCCTTTGGGTAACTGTAAAACAAACAGAAAAAGAATACACCTAGGCACATTCTTCAACGCTTGTTTGCCAGTTTGCAACCAATGTGTGTGCTTCGTGCATGAAAATCTTCTTGTGCACCGAAAGTCAACCGCTTTGGCTATCGCAGGCAATTTGCATTGAACTCTAGCTACGAATGTGCGACCTTGAATGTTGGTTATCTTTGCTATCGACAACCCATGTTATGTAGATTAAAAAAAATGCCTATTCTTTCTAAATTGTTCAAATTAAAGAAAATGAAGAGGGTAGGAGGAATGGACAGGGTTGGTTTGTAGCGATTTTGCGGAATGCAGTGGGCTCTTTGAGGATGGGGGAGAGTGATTTAGGAAGTCTCGTGGAAATTCTCAAGCAGAGCCTTCTTTGGGTAGAAAGGGGGTTAACCAAAACTCTTTGAAAACCTTCTCTTTTGGGTTCTTATGTTCGGCCTGGCCCCAAGGTATAGCCTATAGTTATCTAGAGAAGAGTTTATTCTCTCCTCTGCTGCCCTTTTAACATGGCCTGCCCGCAACGAATACAGAGATCAGGCACTGCCCATCACATGTAAATTTCCGAACGATTTCACGAGATGTAGAAGGGACGTACAATGAACGATTCTATAATGAACCAAACTGCGATTCATTCGACATTCGGCGGAGATCCCGATCTGGGAGAAATCGTCGATATGTTTGTCGCCGAGATGCCCGAGAGAGTTAAAGCGTTGGAAACTTCTCATGCTGAACAAGACAAAGAACAATTAGGGCGTTTGGCCCATCAACTGAAGGGGGCCGCCGGTAGTTATGGCTTTGATGTTTTGACGAACTATGCTGGTCGGCTAGAAGACTCTGTCCGGGGGAATGAACCGGAAGCCCAGGTTCTGTCAGCTCTTGAGGAATTGTTGACCCTTTGTAACAAGGTTAAACCAGGGGCCGGTGGCGAATAACGCCTCTCTTAAACAAAAGGGACCTTCCAGCCCATTTTTGAAAGAACTGGGGCGACAATATTTAGGTCGAAAATTTAGTAAAACCGACTCAAGCCGAGTCGGTTTTTTGCGTCACTCCTTTTGTCGCCTTGATCTCTACGTTAGGATAAAGAGAAGCTCTATGAGGAGTCATTTTTCCATCTCTTTATATCATACAGAAATATATAAAGGTTCCGTTTTATGAATAAAAAAACGATCGCCGAGATCAATGTCAAAAATAAAAAAGTTCTCGTTCGGGTCGATTTTAATGTTCCTCTCAATAAACAAGGTGTTATTACCGACGACCGCCGTTTGCAAATGGCTCTTCCGACAATTCAGTCGATTATTAAACGGGGTGGCAGCCCTATTTTAATGAGTCATCTTGGTCGCCCCAAAGGGCAAGGATACGAAAAGGAGTATTCTCTTCTACCGATCGCTAAACGACTTGGTGAGCTACTAGGACAGAAGGTCCTTTTTTCGAGCGAGGTCGCTGGCGAGGAAAGTCAGGCCAAGGCTGACGCATTACAATCTGGTGAAGTCCTTCTTCTAGAGAACTTGCGGTTTGATTGCGGTGAGAAGGCAGGGGACGACGTTTTCGCAAGTAAACTGGCGCAGCTGGCCGACGTCTATTGCAACGATGCGTTTGGCACTTGTCACCGAACGGATGCCTCAATGGTTGCTGTTCCACAAGCGATGGAGGGTCAGCCCCGTGTCGTCGGTTTTCTGGTTGCTAAGGAGATCAAGTATCTTAGCCAAACGATTTCAAATCCTGCCCGTCCTTTTGTTGCAATATTAGGTGGTGCGAAGGTCTCTGACAAAATCGGCGTTATTGAAAACCTGCTCGACAAATGTGATTCGATCCTTATTGGTGGCGCTATGGCGAACACTTTTATATTGGCCCAAGGTGGCACCGTCGGTACGAGTCTTGTCGAGGAGGAAAAACAAGAGCTTGCCAGAGAACTCATAGCCAAAGGGAAAGAAAAACTCGTTTTGCCAATCGATGTGCAGTCGGCCCAAAAGCTTGAGGCCAATGTGTCGGTGCAAACGACACCGGCAGGCCAAATACCTGACGGCTTTATGGCTCTTGATATTGGAGCTGAGTCGGCCAAAAAATATAGCCAGATTATTGCGTCGGCGAAAACTGTCGTCTGGAATGGGCCGATGGGTGTTTTCGAGCTTCCCCCTTTCGATCGAGGGACTGAAACGGTTGCAAAAGCGATAGCCAATAGCAAAGCGACGAGTATTATTGGAGGAGGCGACAGCGCCGCCGCCATTGGTCAACTTGGCCTAACCGAAGCCGTCTCCCATGTCAGCACAGGTGGTGGGGCGAGCCTTGCCATGCTCGAAGGTCGCCCTTTTGTTGCGGTTGAGCTTCTCGATGAAGTAGAGGTTTCTTGTTAGTGGTCTCTCTTGTTGATTGCAGTTTGGGGCTCTCTTTTTTTATTGTGTGCAAGGTCGGTTAAACCTCGGTGTAGCGAAAACAACCGACCTCGTGGTCGTTCACCATGCCAATCGCTTGCATAAAGGCGTAACAAATTGTCGGGCCGACAAATCGGAACCCTCTCTTTTTAAGGGCTTTGCTCATTTCGTTTGCAAGGGGGGTAGAAGCAGGGATCTCTTCCATACTCTTCCATCGGTTGACGATCGTCTGGCCACCGACGAACCGCCATATGTATTCATCTAGGGTGCCGAACTCTTTTTGAATTTTTAGAACGGCTTTTGCGTTGTCGACCGTTGAGGTGACTTTTAGACGGTTTCGAATGATCCCGCGATCGGTTAAAAGCTGCTCGATTTTCTTCTCGCTATAGCGGGCGACTTTGGCAATTTCAAAATTATCAAAGAGGCGGCGATAGTTCTCCCGTTTTTTCAGAACTGTCGTCCAGCTTAGCCCCGCCTGTGCCCCTTCAAGGGTAAGAAATTCAAAAAGTTTACGATCTTCGTGAACAGGGACACCCCATTCTTGATCATGATATAAAACATCAAGATCGCCAGAAGCCCATTGACAGCGGTATTTGGGCTTCTCCTCGTTTTCAGCCATTGCACATCCTGACCGGTTCAAAGAGAATAATGGTCTTCTGCCACCAATGTGGCAGCACCTTTAAATAGTTGACATATGTACATTTTATAGAGAATCGTGTAGACCTTGTAAAGGACGGTTTTTAAAAGAGTAAGAACCTATGGAATACTTGTTTCGTTTGGGGCGGGAAAAGTCGTGGACTCTGTTAAATAACAAAGTCTCCTTTGTGTCGGACTGTGCTGAGGGCAAGGAGAGTGGCCAAAATGGGAGTCTGCAAGATCGATTATGGCAAGAGAGAGTGACACAGGCACTCGTGTCGCCGCTCAACCTACCACCTTTATCT
>JALCBQ010000154.1 GCA_028066335.1 Pirellulaceae bacterium | reverse complement strand
TTCTTTACCGTAATATCTGGGTCGTTGAGAAATAGGTGAGAAGGGTTTCTCCAAACCGATAGAGACAACCTTTTTATACTTTCGGTCACTTTGTCTTAACTCACAAGGTGGTCGTTTTTGTTTCCATACACCAGATTAAGCTGAGTACTAGCACAGCCTTCAAGAACCTTTAACACTTCCAAACTCCCCCATCGCCATTGACAATTTGAGAATCTCGCAATCATTTAAGCACCATTTTTTGATATTATTCGTATATATCTGAAGGAACATTAAAAATGGAGCCGTTAACTCCGCCAGAACTTTGGCCACCACCCCCGTTTGAAAAGATATTTTCATCACCAACTGGCTGGTACGCAAAAATCCCATTTGTAAAGTCATGGGCTCGTCGAAAAGCTTATAGAAAGTACGAAATTGAATACCTTGATCCGATCGCAAATGAAATTGAACTTCAACTACGAAATCGGCGACCCTCGAAATCGGCCCCTTGGGGGAAGACGGATACGGATCATATTATTCTACGTGCTTTAGCCGAAGCGGTTTCGCAAGAGAGTGGAATCCCAAACGTTTGCCTCCATCCCAAAGATTCTTTTCTGTTGCTATGCCACGCTACTCCAAGTGATAACTTAACACCGTTTCTTTTTTATATTAAAGTAAGAGAGCAGTTATCTATCGACATCGGGTGGGATGAAATGAGGCAGTGGGCTAACAACGACTTTTGCGTTGAGAAATTGGTTGCACATTGTTCTGAAAAAGTGAAGCTGGCTACACATAACGAAAAGTGATATGCGAACAAAAACTTATTTGCTTATATCTCCAGTGACGATGCCCATAATGGCAATACTCGGCTTTGTATCTCCGGGAATTGTGGGAACTAGCCTCGACAACAAAAGTGGTCTTTTTTTAAGTGGGCACACCAAACTTGGGAGATGTTCCGTAGCGAATTTTCTGGCCTTTTTGAAGGTCTCATTCTAGGGCCATTTCTTATCGGACTATTATTTTTTTTCTGGGGCATTGCGCGACCTGCAAAAAATGAAAGCTGCGATGACCCTCTACTTGAAAAAAGTATTTTTGCAGAATTAAAAGGCTACTTTTTAAATATTCATGCGATGGTTATTTTTGTGCACGGCATTTTTCTCTTTTGGGGGCTCTTTATTCTTTTTGGTTCTGGTGGTGCTTAGAGACAAAGCTGAAAAACCTTCTAAAACCGTCTCTCTTCAGCGTTGACAATTGAAAATTTTTGCAATCACGAAGAAAAGCCGCTCCCATAGTTTTTTATAAGATTGGAGTCGATCTGAGAACCATTTTACAATACATTGGTGTTACCCTCCACCAGCAGTCGGGTATCTAGAGATGTCCGTTTTTATAAACACCTAATCGGAGACGGTCCTTTGTGAGAATCGGCCAACAACCATAAAAACAACCAATAGTAGAATACCCCAAATGGAAGACCCAATATAAATGTCCAAATTATCTTCGATGTAAGGGTTTGAAGCAGGGCCATCAGTAACCCCAAGGTCTGCTTGGATATCTTCTCCATTTTCAGCCTGGCCAAGGACTTTCCAGATGTCTTCTGCTAATAAATCGCACTCCATTTGAGGTAATGTTGAAGCCTCTATACGCGACTTTAAGTAATCAATATCGGCGACATGATACTCTTCATAGTACTTATTTTGAAGTGAAATAGGATGAAAGCGAATTGATGAAAAACCTGCCGGTTCGTCGCCTGTCCAGTTCATGTGCCCAGCCACGACCTGATGATTTTCTAATGTCCCATCGGCAATTAACACAAGCACAAAATAATTACTGTCATCCCATTTGGGGTTATCTTGGGACGTGCTCCATTTAACGCTCTGAATTGTCCTAGAAAATCTAGGATACTTGCCCATCGTTGAGTTAGTAAACTGAAAGGCAAAGGGGATCATGGCTAGAAAAATCCCGCCAGTTAAACCAAACCATGGAAAACAATGGACATGAGCCGACCGCCGATACTGATATTCAAAGACACAATATATAGACCAGCTTATCAAAAGAACTAGAAGAAAGATACCTGCGAAAAATATCGCTGCTAAATCGTCGGGGAGTAGAAGTAATGCAAAAGGGACGGGGAGAAATGGGAATGCAAATTTAACTGGTTTTAAAGGTTTCATGGAAACTTTCCTAAAGATTCGAAAAAGGATCATAGATCGGGATTCTAAATCAGGCGAGTCATCAGATTAGTACCTGACATATATTTTGGCAGCACTCAAACTTTTCCGGTCATTTTGAATTAGCTTCCAAAGTGGCCATTTTTTATTTCTCTTCACTAAAACAGGGAGCTGCTACCATGCTTCCATTTCTCATAAACCTTTACACTCTCCTAAGCCTCCCTCTCGCCATTGACAATTTGAAAATCTTGCAATCATTGAGAGCAAGCTTCTATCGCCTCCATTTCGCATCTATCATAAATCGACCCATACGACACAAAATCCTCACATCGCTCATTCAACGCACGTCTCCCACGCCTGCCATTTTGCCAAAAGAGGCATGGGGCAGCAAAAAGTAGAGCCACTAGAAATTCCTTATCATTTCAAACATTCATGGCGACAATCGATACCTCATACATCGCCTAAATCGCTATGCGGTAAAAATAATCTTGTAGAAATCATCAAATCGTTACCAAGATTTCGCAAAAAGAAGTCAGCTTTTGTCAGAAAGAGGGCAATTTTTGTCAGAAATCGGCCTCTTTTCCTACCCATATTGGGGAAATTATTTTTGCTTGTCAGTGGGGCACCGTGGCGATCGCAAAGGCGACGGCATATTCTTTACAATGGGTAATACTGAGATCGATATGGAAGTCTCCCTCGGCCTCCATAAGTTCGGCAGCAACCCCTGAAAGGTGGACAATCGGCTTGCCACCTGGCTCATTTTTAACCTCGATATCGGTCCATTGAACCCCTTTGGCCCAACCTGTTCCGAGCGCTTTCATGATCGCCTCTTTGGCCGCCCAACGTCCCGAATAGTGGATTACTGAAGCTTGATGAGACTGGCAGTAGAGGTTCTCTGATTCGGTGTAAACCCTTTTGTAAAAAGAAGTTCCGTGTTTGTCGATCATCCTTTGGATGCGCGAACATTCGATAATGTCGGTACCAATTCCCAAGATTCGCATCGTTTTGCCGAATACCCTTTATGTGTCCCCAAAGGCAAAAAATCACTTTAGCCTGAATAATCGCTACGGTTATCCGTCAAAAAAGTCGATTTTTTTATAATTATCCAAAAAATACTCATCTTTTAAAGACATTTGCTGAAACAGGTGTTGCCAGGAATGAGTATTAGACCTTAGACTACACGGTTGGTCTTTCTCCGGATAGATCAAATTGGAAAAAGAGAACTATAAAAATAGAGAAGGAACGTCATAATATGAGTCGGCAAGCCAAGCAGATAGGAGCCCCTTGGTTGCTTGATTTGGTCATAGGAATCGTAGGTGTTAGCTTGATCGGCTTTTGCGTTTATACTGCAAATGCAGGTCCAGGTGACAACTCTCAGGCCAATCAACTTCCAGGTCATCAAGACGTAAATCAACCACTAGAAGTAATCCCTAGTTCATTACCAACCTCGAAACCAACAGTTTTTCTAGATGAGCCTGCATAGAGTGGAGACGTCCGGTTTGGTTACCCGGTCGGTTTAGTCACCACAGCTAGACATGAGCTTTTAAAAAAACAGACCACCCTAGGGTGGTCTTTGTTTTTTGAGAGGCCTTAACTGCAGGGGAAAAAGCCCATTAAGGAGATAGACGAGGCCCACTCTTTCTAAAAATAGGAATCTCCTAGATACCACAGGCAGTTTTTACTCGATCAAGGACTTCTGCCGCTTTTTTTCTTGCCCGAGTTGCTCCATCTTTAAGGACCTCCTCGACCTTGTGAGGGTTTTTCTCAAGCTCGGCTCGTCGCGAATGAGCATCGGCAAAAAAGGATTCAGCTTCGTCGGCGATCGCCTTTTTCACCGTGCCGTAGCCAAAACCACCTTTACGATAAATATCGGCCATTTCTTGTTGTTTTTCCTCGGAAGCAAAAAGTGAATAAAGCTGGAACAGGTGATCGCCTTCGGGGTCTTTGGGATCTTCCATAGGGCGAGAATCGGTTTCGATGCGCATGACTTTTTTTCGCATTTGTTTAGGTAGTTCAAAAATCTCTATTGTGTTTTGATAACTTTTAGACATTTTTTCGCCATCAATTCCAGGGACCTTTGCTGAATTGTCGAGAACCTTCGCCTTGGGAAGGACAAAAACCTCACCGAACTGATGATTAAAGCTACCTGCAATATCGCGACAGACTTCGATATGTTGGACCTGGTCTTGGCCGACGGGGACAGTGTTCGAATCGTAGGCCAAAATATCAGCTGCTTGCAAAACAGGATAGGTAAAGAGCCCCGCATCGGCTGAAAACCCCTTCTCTTTTTTGTCTTTGTAGGCGTGGCACCGTTCGAGAAGTCCCATGGGAGTACCAGTCATGAGGATCCAGCATAATTCTGAAACCTCGGGGACATCGGACTGGACGAAGAGCGTTGCCTTTTGAGGATCAAGGCCAAGGGCCAGGAGGTCAATAGCGGCATCTAGAGTGAGTTGTTTAAGCTCCTTGGGGTCACGAACAGTCGTTAGAGCGTGCAGGTTTGCAATAAAATAGAAGGCTTGTTTTGAACCCTCCTGAAGATCTATGTATTGTCGGATTGCACCAAAATAATTTCCCCAGTGAAAACGGCCAGTCGGTTGTATACCAGAGAGAACACGCATGAATTCAATGCCTTTTCCTTGAGTCGTGTTAGTACGGAGTGTAAGTCGAACGATATCGGTTGAAGCCTACCCTCTATATGATAAGCCTCTGCTATCTAGACTTTTAGGGTTTTAATGACCTCGGCCACTTTGGCCTTTCCTAGGGAGGCAACTACCTGCGGGAGATCGTCTAGAAGTTTCATTGTTACCGTCGGATCGTAGTAGTTTGCAGTTCCTATTTGGACAGCCGAAGCGCCTGCCACTAGGAATTCCATAACATCGTCGATTGTCGCTATGCCGCCAATGCCAATAATTGGTATATCAACCGAAGAAGCGACCTGATAGACACATCGTAAAGCGACCGGCTTGATCGCAGGGCCACTAAGTCCTCCCATGATATTGCCTAACATTGGTTTCTGTTTTCGCCAGTCGATCGACATTCCCAAAAGAGTATTAATAAGAGCGACAGCGTCAGCACCGGCCTCTTTGGCGGCAGCAGCGATTTCAGTAATGTTAGTAACATTGGGAGTGAGTTTGGCAACGATTGGAATAGAGACAGCTTTTCGTACTCCATGAATGAGTCCGTAGCAACTTGTTGCATTCGTTCCATAATCGACCCCGCCAGTGACATTTGGGCAAGAAATATTAAGCTCTAAGGCAGCAATTGTTGGTGTTGCCTGTTCCGAATTATCCGATCGATTTTGTCCTTTTTGCCATCGCTGAAGACTCTGCGCCATAGTGACAAATTCTTCTTCAGTTCGTCCAGCGATGCTAACAAGAATTGGTGCTTGGCATGTGGAAAGGTAAGGGAGATGGTTTTCAATAAAATAGTTGAGCCCATCGTTGTCCAGACC
>JALCBQ010000153.1:4567-5612 GCA_028066335.1 Pirellulaceae bacterium | reverse complement strand
AGGTTGGGGAGAGGGTTGTTTCGAAATTCTTGGCGAGCGAGGAGGCAGTGCTTTTCGTTTTGGAAAAACCACGATAAGGACTAGTGTAGGTCGCCTTGAGGAACAAAGAGAGCGACGCCATAAAGAAGGCGAAGAGAAATAGGAATCGTCGAAGTTTTCGGTTCATCGGAATTGGCTTTTATGATTAATTGCAAATAGGTTTTCAGGGGGTAATGAAGGATTGTATCCTCTTCAAACAAGAGGGCAATTCTCAATATTCAGGTTACCGAAAAAGAGGATAAATAGCAAACAGGAAATTAGTGAGAGCCCCTTTCTATAAGGAAAAAAAGGTGATCGTTGTTCTCTTTTAGGATCCAAAAATTGGTTTTCAAAGAACTGGCTCTGAGAAGAGAGATGAAATTGTCCTGCCGAGCCGTTATTTTTTAGGAGGCTGTTTTACCAATTTTGTTTTTGCGGTTCGATAGATTGGGGCACGGTAGCCGATAGGGGGCAGTGCCGACTCATGTTTTTTATCTTTTGTTAATCTCCTTTTTCTTTTGAATCGCCTATCTTTGGGTTTTAAAAATCTCTACTGAAGATGAGAGGCTTTTAGATTCAAAATCGGTCGGTTTTTAGCCAATTTTGCCAGAAATTAGGGCAAAAAGTGACCAAAAGTGGGCTGTTTTTCTACCCATGTCAGGGGTTTACTTCGAAATAAAATAACCAGAATATGGAGAGGTTTGCCAGATTTCATGTGCGACTTGAACGTGAAAAGCTACACTTACTAAAAGCTCTCGCTTGAGGATACGTAAATGGGTTTTACCGTAAATGTGGCGATTTCGCGGTCGTGTGCGACCGAATTGACTTGGCAAGAAGAAGAGGTTTTAGCCTGTTTTGTCGAAGGTCAATCGGCTGACCGTATTGCAAGTCATCTAAAAATCACCCCAACAGAAGCTAGGAGGAAATGCCGTAAATCCTTGGTTAAGCTGGGCTTAGGGTCTTTGTTAATGGCAAGGGAGTTAGCAGAGGGATTATTTTTTTACGAGCTTTGTTCCACTGGTTCTCT
>JALCBQ010000153.1:0-4557 GCA_028066335.1 Pirellulaceae bacterium | reverse complement strand
CTAAAACAGTATGGGCCGGTAGATCGGTCCTTTCTATGAGAGTGTCGATTTCAATCGGGTGAATTCCGATAGCAGACAGTACCTTATCTTCCAGAGGAGAGAGTGAAATTGTCGCACTGTTTTGTTGAGAAATCTCTGTAGGTTCGGGGGATATTATCCCTTCAGATAAGGGGTTTGGTGAAAGAGGTTGGCTACTTTTTAAAATTTCTAGTTCTTCTAAAACATCGTCGGCAGACTCAACGAGAATAGCTCCCTCTTTGAGTAGTTTGTGGCATCCTTGACTTGTTTTGCTTTCGACCGATCCGGGCAGAGCAAAGACTTCACGATTTTGCTCTAATGCCTGAAATGCAGTTATCAATGCACCAGATCGATTCCCTGCCTCAATAACTAAAACACCCAGGCTCATTCCAGCAATAATACGATTTCGTCGTGGGAAAGCCCCTTTATATGGTTTTGCATTAGGGAGTTGTTCGCTGAGCAGTGCGCCATTTTCAGAGATAGTTTTGGCTAACTCTTTGTGTTCGGACGGGTAAATTTCGAGAAGGCCACTCCCCAAAACGGCGATGGTTCTTCCACCGCTAGCGAGGGCTCCGTGGTGGGCGCGGGCATCGATTCCTCGGGCAAGTCCACTCAGAATTGTTACCCCATGAGCAGCGAGGTCGTGTCCAAAGCGTTCGGCTTGTCGCAACCCGTAGGAGGAGGCGTTTCGCGTTCCGACGATAGCAATAGCGAGGTCATCCTGAGGCAGCAGCTTCCCTTTGCAAAAGAGGAGATTTGGCGGATCATAGATCTGATTTAGCCTGTTCGGGTAGGTAGCCTGGTGGTTGGAGTGGATAGAAATGTCATGGTTTCGGCAAAGCTCGAGTAACTTGGCAGGGGCGCCTGTTTTTGCAGATGTATGAATTTGGTGAGCTAATTTTTTTCCAACATGGGGTACTTCGCACAGTTGCTCAATCGAAGCATGTAGGATCGCTTTTGGTGTTTGAAAGTGCTCCAAGAGGTGCCGCTGAATTTTGGGGCCAATCCCTTCGGTAAGAGCAAGGGTTAGGTAATGACTCTCGTCACCGGAAGTTGCATTTTCCATAAGATAGCTCGACATAAGAAAGGTAGCCACCCCTTTAGGCTAGCTATTTCGTATGCGAGATGCAATTTTTTATTTAAAAAAGGCCAGAGAAGAAATACACAAATATTTGCCCCAAGTTGTATAAGCCTCTCTGACCAATGCTCTTTTTTTCGACGTTCATGTGGTGTAAAGACATGCGGATAACCGCATATTTATGCGTTTATGTGAAAAAAATGAAAAAGAGGGGAGCGGGGTGATATGTTTGAAATGCAAGAGGGGAAATGGGCGCACAAAAAAGGCGAGGAAGAGGAAAGAGACCAAATACAGGGTGCCAGCGTGAAATTTTACTAAGGTTGACTAAAGCGAAAGGTCATTAGGCTGGTAGCCGACTGAGCTAGTCATTTGAACAAGTCGGGCAAGTGAGTCAGTTTTCATCTTCGTAAAAATATCAGCCCGTCGTTTTTCGGCAGTTCGTAGACCAATCTCAAGTCGCATAGCGATTTGTTTGTTTGCATCACCTTCAATAAGAAGATCGAGAACAGCCCGTTCTTTTTTAGTAAGAGTTTGTAACCTTTGAAGAATCTCACGGTTACGCTTATGTTCACCTTGCTTTTGAGTCTGTAATTGAAAAGCGAGATCAATTGTTTGGAGTAGTTCGTCTCCTTTGCATGGCTTTTCAAGAAAACTGACCGCACCGTGACGCATTGCTTTAACGGCGAGTGGTATGTCGGCATGGCCAGTAATGACAATTGTAGGGATTGCGGTTTTTCTCTCTTTGAGCTCTTGAAGAAGCTCAATTCCATTCATCCCATGAAGGGTAATATCAGTGATAAGGCAAACATTTAGTGGTAAATGGGGGAGATCGGCCAGAAATTGTTCTGCCGAAGCAAATTCGATCGTCTTTAAGCGATTCACCTCTAAAAGAGCGATTATTGATTTTCGGGCCGGTGGTTCGTCGTCAATAACCACCACAGTCGCTTCACTACTCTGCATTCCTTTTAGTTTCCCTTTTGCCGAGACCAGAAAAGGCCCTTATTTGATACCATACCGATCTTTGAAATACAATAATCATTCAAAGATTTTGAGAAGAATATTCCTCTGTTGAGGGTATGTTCTTCTTCGGCAGAGGTGTTTTTCGCCAGAGTGTAGCTATAGCTATTTTCAAGAAAGAAAATTCGTAATAGCCTGGCGGATCAAGGATAGGTTTTCGACAGGGGAGGTTTGGGCTTTCCCAAGAGATTCGAGAACGACAAAATGGATGGTGCCGTGGTCCCTTTTTTTATCGTAGGTCATTGCGTTTAGAAATCGGTCAATATCTAGGTCACTAGGATAACAGGTCGGTAGATGGAGTGATTCAAAGAGTTTTTGTTGTCGTGGGAGCTCGCTGCCATCGATGAGTCCAAGAGCTTTTGAGAGCCAAATCGCGCTCATCATACCGATGGAGATTGCTTCACCGTGTAAAAAAGTACCGTATTCGGTAATCGCTTCTAGTGCGTGGCCAAATGTGTGTCCATAGTTTAACAAGGCTCGTTGCCCAGCTTTTTCACGCTCATCGGCTTGGACGACTTTGGCTTTGAGCTGGCAACTGCGTGCAATGAGCTTCCTGACGGTTTCCGGGTCTCGTTGGTTGATTTTATCGATATTTTGTTCTAGAAATTCGAAAAACTCCAAGTCCAGAATCGCTCCATATTTTACGACTTCGGCAAGCCCGGCAGCGTATTCTCGGTCGGGAAGAGTGTCAAGAAGTGTCGTATCAATTAAAACAGCGGCAGGGTGCCAAAAGGCGCCAACTATATTTTTGGCTTGAGGCAAATTGATACCAACTTTGCCACCAACACTGCTGTCAACTTGGGCGAGCAAGCTACTGGGGATTTGAATAAATGGGATGCCGCGCCCGAATGTTGCTGCTATAAAGCCGGCAAGGTCGCCGACAACACCACCACCTACAGCCAAAATAACTGATTTTCGATCGGCGCCTAGGTCTAGTAGCCGATTCCATAATGTGGTTGCTTCAGTAATCGATTTACTCTCTTCGCCAGCTGGAATGGTAAGCAATTCGGTCTGAAAGCTTTCCTCTTTATGGAGAAGATCTTGAAGCCGAATTGCATGAGGCTCGACATTCTCATCGGTGATAAGAAAGAACCGTTTGCTCGAAGTCTGGGCCCTGATGATCTTTAGAAAATGAGTAAGCCAGTCCGTACCAATAAGGATTGGATACTCGTGATGGGCAAGGGAAACGGTTAACTTGGTCGAATAAGGGATAGTCACGGGTAATCATCGTTTGGATAAAATTGGAAGGGACTTGAGGAATGGCTAACTTACTTAAGAAGCGATTCTCCCCAAAGGAGGTCTTCGGTAGTGATGGTAAGTTGTCGGCAAAAGCCGGTCGGTACTCGAATGTATTCGAGGTGTTGGCATTTTTCAGGGTGCTGATGAAAAACAGAGGTCAATAATTTTTTGTGCTCATCGGGAATATCGGGGAGATTGTTCCAAAGGGTTCGTTTTTCGACGACAAGTGCTTCTCGGTAGGAATCAAATTTGTCGGCCATGATCATTAGGTTCCAACAAAAGGGTCAAGTTTTGAAAGGGAGAGAAAACGGAAAAATCTTTTAAGAAAGCTCGGACTGCTTGGCGGTCGCATAACCCAAAAGCATACCAAAAGCGAGTCCACTGGCGTGGGCGATATTGCTAACATTGTCTAGGGTTGAGAACATTCCACTGGAACAAATCGCCAGCCATGCCATCGCCATTAAAATAAGGGTTGGGGAGAGGGTAAATCCACGTTTGGGACTGTACGCCACACGCATCCAAATATAACCGAGGAGGCCATAGACGACCCCTGACATCCCGCCGCTTCTTACAGAGCCGCCCATATTTAATACTTTATCCCAGCTTCCAGGTGCCAAGGAGGCGCACAAGACCGTACTTACTCCTAAAATCAAAACGATAAACAAGAAGATCCAGGAATTATGGCGCTCCTCAACTTGTCCACCCAATTGGTAAAAAAGGATCATATTAAAAACAAGATGTATGGGTGTAAAATGGAGAAAAATAGGAGTAATGAGGCGCCAGAACTCCCCATCAGCAATGCTTGAGAGGCGGTCGATGGTGGAATCATCTCGGTACCATGATTTTGGTCTGCCCGAAGCTGCGGCGACTTCGGGGGTAACCAGAGGATACATTGGATCTAAGAAAAAGAGGCTGTTGAGTATGTTTGTTGGAGTGTCAAGGTTGTTGTATTGCTCGATACTTTTAATATTTTGATGATAACTTAAGAAAAGCAAAGTTACCAATATCGAAACACCAATAAGGGCTAGTGTCGCAGGACGCCTCTCCCAAGGAGAGCGGTTCCAATAATTGGACATTTGGACGTTGTTTTTTTGTGCTTTACGCTGTTTTTCATGTTCTTCTTTGCGCTGCTGGGCAACAATCTTTTTGGCGGCCTGAAATTTTTCAAGAGAAGAGTTTTCTTGAAAAATAGTTAACTCCTTACG
>JALCBQ010000152.1 GCA_028066335.1 Pirellulaceae bacterium | reverse complement strand
AAGATCGTGGCTCATCTGGCTCGCCGTACGAATCTTTGGACCACGGTGGTAGGAGCCAATGGCATTCACTATGAAGGTGGCAAAGAATTAGATGCGTTACCGGTTTTTTCCTGAATTGCCAAAGACTCTCTATATTCTGTTGCTTCCGCACGCATCGTCCAAGAACTTTGGATCCCCTTTTTTTCAACAACTTCCTTGATTTCTGAAAGGGTAACACTAAAGAACTCCTTTCTTGGATTGACTTGGTTCAGTTGACGTGCTTCAAAATAAGTTTGCAAGTCACGCTCAAGTGATGGTGCATCAGTACTGTGAAGCATGGCATGAACATCAAAAGGGAATGGAACACTGGCATCTCCTAACTCTTTGACTCTATCCATTGGCTCAATTCGCCGAGTCATACCAATTTTGAAAACATCTTTCCCAAACGATCCAATGTTTGATATGACATAAACATGCCCTTGTCGAGTTTGTTGTGCCATTGAAACGGCTCGTCGATTCTTCTCGTGGGCTTCATGAAGGTCTTTCTCAAGCTGTGCGAGCTTCATTTCATACTCGTGCCGTTGACTCTCTGTTGCTTCTGCCATTTGTGTTTGAAGTGTTTCAAGAGCCCTATTAAGAGACTCTTCTTCACGCTTAGCCTCTTTTTGCGCTTTTTCAATCTCTTTTCTCACACGTTCTTCCTCCCTGATTTCTTCACGTATTCTCTTTTGCTCCTCTTGGTCTTTTTTCCGGAGCTCCTGGACCGAAACTCCCCATCTTAATTCCTCAAGCCTCGCTTCTAGATAGCTTTCCAGTATCCTAGCATTTTTAAATGCTTTACCATTTTCATTGACTATTGCGTAAACATCACGAATTTTTTGTTCCAGGGTTCCAAGGTTATTATGCTTTATTCCTGAAAGTATCGCGTCAACTCGACCATTAAATGCATCAATAACAAAACGAATTGCAGTCTCTTTTCGAGAACTTTCTACATAATCGCAATCAGCAGCCGCTTGATCTGTCACCATTTTCTTAGATTGTGTACGTGCTTTCTTTAGCTCTGCACCCGCCTCCTTATGCCCCCATTCTTCACTTAAGTCATCTAGTACTGAAGAACTTGGGACGATATATTCATCTCCATACCCTTTAATGATATTGCGCATCGCCCGTGTAGCATTTTCAATTTCAACTTTGTTTTTTAGAGCTTTATAGGCATCTCCAGCAATTTCTTCAGCTTTAACGTTTGCTCGGGTAACGATTTTATTTGCCTCGATTTTAGCCCGGTCAATACCAGCTTCGGCTTCAATTCGAGATGCGTCCATGTGTTTTTTTGCTTCCGCTTCTGCCACCTTTACTATCTGCTGTGCCTCTTTTTCAGATAAAACCTTTTTTTGCTCCAGTTTATGCAAAATTTGTTGATATTTCTTTTTTCGATCCTGCAAAGCTAAGTCGATATCCAGAATTGGTTTGTACTGCTTCAGCGATTCATAGAGCCGTTGTAACTTTAGTCTTGCCTCATAATGCTCCTCAGAAGATGCTTTTGCCAGCTTTTCTTCTTTTTGCAAAGCTAAAAATCTAATAGCCCCAAAAACCAAAAGGCCGGTTAAAGCTAAAACAATGAGAAAAAGGAAAACAACCAATAGCCAAGCCAACATTTAGAATTACCTCCCGATAACTATATTTAGTGAATCGCGGTTTCACCAGTCTAGTGGGGCAAAACGGGAATGCAAAGAGAAAAGTTACGGGGTAGAGTGCTTTCGATCAAAAAGAGGATTAATCGAAATACTGGTCGATTCTACAAACTAAGGCGATATCCAAAATTGACTTGTGTTGTTTTAACAGTTCATAAAGCCGTTGTAACTTTGGCTTTGCAAAAGGTACAAAGTACAGAGCGGCCATGTTAAGATGGTTGTTTTGGATAATTGTGCACAAAAAAACCCCAACAATCGCGAAGTAACTCTTGATTGTTGGGGACAACGTTCAGGCAAATGCGGGTACCAATCCGCCCCAAAAAGATCGTAAAGAACTCCCGATCTGTTCGGTTTTATGCCCTACATTGTATTTGAATCTTGCAAAAAGTACATGGCCGGCAGCCTGAGCCACCGACTTTTTTGGACTTTTTTAAATTTTTCTGAAAATATTTTTTGGGCCGAAAAACGGCCCTTTCTGCCTCCATTTCTGGAACCTCTCCATCTCGACTAGAACCTAGAATACTAGGCTCAAGTAAGTACCAGAGGCGGGGGTCGAACCCGCACGGGGATTACTCCCCACAGGATTTTAAATCCTGTGCGTCTGCCAATTCCGCCACTCTGGCATAACCTTCTCGAAACATGCTGGACTGTAAAGAAGTTCTTTACCCTTAGACTGTAAAAAACACCTAGGGTGACAGAATTATAGTTTTCTTTTTTATTCCTGCAAGACTGGAAAATTGGCTTTCCTTAGCTTTGCAAGAGGAATTGGTATTTCGCTAGAGTGCTTGTCGTTTTTGAGATCTTTTTATTCCAAAGAGACTTCTCGAATTCGGAGTAAAGCTCTGAGAACGACCTCCATTTCATCAAGAGGCAACATATTCGCACCATCACTTGGTGATCGGTCGGGGTTAGGATGTGTTTCCATAAACAGGCCGTCCACCCCAATTGCAATAGCCGCTTTTGCCAAAGGTAAAACCATCTCGCGCTGCCCCCCGGTTTTTCCCGTAGGGCCCCCCGGTTCCTGAACACTATGAGTCGCGTCAAAAACCACTGGAGCATTGAGTTGTTGCATTTGAACGAGAGCGCGCATATCGTTAACCAGCCGTCCATAACCAAAGAAGGTTCCTCTCTCGCAGAGCAGAACATCCTGACATCCACTTTCTTTTAATTTATTAAGAACAAATTGCATATCCCACGGGGCAAGGAACTGTCCTTTCTTAACGTGAACAGCACGTCCAGTCTTTGCTGCTGCAATTAGCAAATCAGTCTGCCTCGCCAAAAAAGCTGGTATTTGTAGGAGACAACAAACTTTAGAGGCTGGAGCGGCTTGTGCTGGCTCATGAATATCAGTCGTAACGGGAAGATTTAGTTTTGTTTTTATTGAGTCAAGGATCGAAAGGCCTTTTTCAAGACCAGGCCCGCGATAAGATGAAAGGCTTGTTCGATTGGCTTTGTCAAAGGAGGCTTTAAAAATGAAAGGGATGCCTAGTTCCTGAGTAAGTGTTTTAAGGTGATCAGCGATTTCAAACGCCCCTTGCTGCGTTTCTAAAACACATGGGCCAGCGATTAGAAATAGAGGGTGACCTAATCCACAGGTTAGATCGCCAATTTGGGCAATTCGGTGAGACACAATTATCACTTTTAAAGAGAGAGCAATGAGAAAAAACGGTGTCGAGTAACCACATAAGTTATGGCACAAGGAATGGGATCGTGAAAGGGCTTAGTTGAATATCAAGAGGAAGTTTCCCACCAAAGTCACCGTCGTACTGATAAGCTAGATCGGCCTCCGAGTGACAAGTCGCCTTCTTGACTCGAAAAAAGAGACATTTTTTTCCACGGGAGTGCCACCGACCAAAAACACTCATCGCGTTGTATAAGCTACTTAAAAATCCTTTTCGAACAAAAAGGCAGACGTCTAGCCAACCATCGTTATCAATCGCTTTGGGAGAGAGTTGAAGACCAAGAGCGTAAAACGGCAAATTATTAAAAAAAAGCCAGCCGGCCGGTAGTCGGTAGGTTTCATCATTAACTAGAAAAGGAGAAAGCAAAGGATGGTCAGCAGGATGAAGGTCGGCTAGAGTCCCTTGGACGATCATCTCAGGATAACGAAAGTCCCACAATGTGCTAAACAGGGGTTTAATATAACTGAAGCGGCTGATATTGCCTGTGCGGGTCGTATGAAGGCGTTTTACGACTTCGGCATCGAAGCCAACGCTGACCATTAAGAGGAAAAGCTTACCGTTAGCAAAGCCGCTATCAAGATTATGAATTTTGTATTGATCAATAAGCTTGGCAACAAGATTTGGATCGCGTGGTATTTTGAGATATCGAGAAAGGAGATTTTCCGTTCCAAGAGGCAAGATAGCAATCGGTACGCGCCCCTGAGTTATTTCAGAAGCGATTTGTGCTGTGCCATCTCCACCCGCTGAAACAACGGCACGCAGGGTAGTATGTTCGCTTTCAACTTTTTGTGAAAATTCATCCAAATTGTGAATAACCGCCGCCTGATACCCTAGTTGTTTGAGCTTTTGTTGTAGTTGTCCGACATAGTCACGTGATTGCACACTCCCTGATTTTGGATTGGCTAATATGGCGACAGAATCACAGGAAGAGTTCATAAGTTTGCGAGAATTTTAAAAAAATTGATCCAAGAGAAGCCGAGGTCCTTCCAAACCGGCCAAGAAGACGTTGGGCCTAATGACCAATCGTTTGCTCTTAGAAAGTATGAAAGCTAACACGTTTAATTTTTCCTTGCAAGCCGTTTCCTTTCTTATTAAACGATTGTGAGAAAAACAAAGCTCTTAACGTTTTAAAAAAGAAGGGAAGAAAGCAGTTGCTCTCTTCCCTCCTTCAAAACGTTCGCTAAATGCCTAAAAGATATTTAGTTCTTTCCTGGCTTGAGATATCTCTCAAAGAATTCGCTCTGAGTTCGGTTAGAACCAGTACCAAGACCATGACCGCCATTAGGCCAGAAACGGCTTTCGTACGCCTTTCCGGCCTTATCAAACGCGTCAATTAGTTGAAAAGCATTGTTCGGATGAACGTTATCGTCAAGCATTCCATGCATGATCATAAGCTTTCCTTTGAACTGATCAACGTAGGTCATCGCACTACCGATACGGTAACCATCGGGGTTTTCTTGTGGAGTACGCATATACCGCTCGGTATAGATGGTATCGTAGTTCTTCCAGTGGGTAGGACCAGCACGATCGACGGCAGCGGTGTAGACATCAGGATGTTTTAGAATACCCATTGCTGCCATGTAACCACCGTACGAGTGCCCAACAATACCGACGCGGTCACCATCAACATAAGGTCGTTTTCTTAGGTACCGAACTCCATCGGCATGATCTTGAATGTCAACGTCACCAAGTCGGAGATAAGTTGCACCAAGGAAAGCCTTACCACGATTACCGGTACCACGATTATTCACCTTCATAACCAAATAGCCCTGGTTATTTTCCGAGCGTGGACTTGAAACATAAGTGCAAGAGAATTCTGAGGTGTCTGGACCTCCATAAAGCGCATTAATCAGAGGATATTTTTTCGAAGGATCGAAGTCACTGGGCTTGTACAAAACACCATAAATATCAAATTTTCCATCGTCTGATTTAAAAGTGAACATCTCGGCAATATTCGCAGCCGTTTGGGGGTCAGCTTCAGCAAGTTTTGCAACAAGCTTGCCATCGGTACTGTAAAGTGCTGTCGCAGGCGGGATGTTAACACTCTCATACTGCGCAATCATCCACTTTTTGTCTGGAGACAAACTGAAGTTGGAGTGATGTAAATCGGTCGTTGTTACACGGCGACCATTAGTACCATCAAGGTTTACTAGATGATATTGCATATAGTAAGGGTTGGCAGATGAACTGTAAGCGGTAAAGCCGACGAGGTCATTTTCTTCATCGACAAACTGTATACCACCCGTTTGAAAATCACCTGAAGTAACAGAGTTAATGAGATTCCCATCAAGAT
>JALCBQ010000005.1 GCA_028066335.1 Pirellulaceae bacterium | reverse complement strand
CACTACTACCACCCGATTTACTCGGTGAGTGAACCTGTTCTCCTAGTTCGGCATACTGAACAAATGGATTGAGGTGCTTTCGTAAAATCTTTGCCGCTTCAACCATTGCCATTTCAGGGGTGATGCTGCCATCGGTGGTAATGTCCAAAACCAACTTGTCGTAGTTTGTCTTTTGGCCGACACGGGTATCTTCAATTTCGTAATGAACAGCCATGATTGGGCTGTAAATAGCATCGATCGGGATGATGCCAATTTCATGGTCTCTACTACTATGCTCCGTCGCCGGGACATAGCCACGCCCCTTTTCAACGACCATCTCCATGACAAACTCGATATCGTCGGTCATGGTGCAAATCAGGTGATCTTTGTTAATGATTTCAACATCAGCGTCGGTTTGAACGTCGGCACCAGTAATTGGGCCACGCTCTCTCTTGTCGATTGTAATGACTTTCGTCGATTCACCATGATTTTTGACGATCAACGATTTTACATTCAAAATGATATTCGCAATATCTTCAACAATACCAGGGATATCTGCAAACTCGTGTTGTGCACCCTGGACTTTAATCTGGGTAACGGCGCTGCCTTCTAGGCTAGAATGTAAAATTCTTCGCAGACTGTTACCAATAGTTACCCCAAGCCCTCTTTCGAACGGCTCGGCAACAAAGCGGCCAAAAGTCGGAGTGAGCATTTCTTGAACGCATTGAACGCTACTGGGAAGCTCAAGTCCTCGCCATCGGATGTGCATGGAAATCCTCCGTTAGTATAAGATCGCAAATCATTGGGAACTTGCGACAAGTGGTGCGGTCGTATTTTAGTGGTGGTTGCTTGTTTTGCTTTTTGTCACCCAATGGTATTGATGTAATACCCACTGGAAAAGACAGTTTGTTATGTTGTTATGCGGATCGGATAAAGCCGACACACACATGGTGAACAGTCTACGGACGGGACAACGATGTATGTGAGTGTCTTGCCAGTCTGAGCCAGAGAGCTTTTTAGAAGAGCCCTGCTGTATCAAAAGGGCTAGGTTTAGACGCGTCGCCGTTTTCGTGGGCGGCATCCATTGTGTGGAATCGGTGTGCAATCTTCAATCGTACGGACATGGAGTCCGGTAGCCTGAAGAGCGGTAATGGCGCTTTCACGCCCTGAACCGGGCCCTTTTACAAGGACGTCGACCTCCTTCATGCCGAACTTGATCGCTTTTTCAGCTGCTTGTTGGGCAGCACTTTGGCCGGCAAAGGGAGTGCTCTTTCGGCTCCCCTTAAATCCGCTGGTGCCCGAACTTGCCCAGCAGAGGGTATCACCTTTTTGGTCAGTTATCGTGACCGTGGTGTTGTTAAAAGTTGCCTTGATGTGAACAACACCCGAGATGACATTGCGTCTGACTTTTCTTTTCTTGACTTTTGCCACAGAAAATGAACTCCTGTAATGATTATCTTTTTACGGTTTATAGGTATTTTAATTGAGGTTCTCTTTTTTCGACAAAGGCGTTAACTACGGGGGTGCTGACTAGGAGGGCATCGACCACGGGAGTGCACAATCGCACCCAAAAGGGTGGTGTCGGGGGCCGCCCTTGGTAAAAAACCAAAAACGCCATAACCACCTTCATGAAAGTCTCGTTGTCAAAAACCAGTCAGCAAGTCGGTCGCAAGGCGAGCAGGTAGTATCTATAAAGGCTTGCTTGGTCGCCCACCTTGGAAAAGGTAAGCCTTCTTTGTTTTACAGCGGCCAGTACCAAAATGGCACCAATGCGTGTCAATGGGTACACATGTAAACCGGCAGCCGAAAAGCTTTTTATGTAAACATATAAGGCGAATCGTTAAATCAGCCCCCCAAAGGGAATGACTAACGCATATCTTTAACACCTTTTTTACCAGCAACTGTCTTTTTCGGACCTTTACGGGTACGGGCGTTGGTTTGTGTATTTTGGCCCCGGACGGGAAGACCACGTCGGTGGCGAACACCCCGATAACAACCGATCTCTCGAAGGCGGGTGATGTTTTGTTGAGTCTGGCGACGCAACGGACCTTCGACCGTATACTCTCTTTCAAGAGTCGATCCGAGCTGGGCCAGCTCGTCTTCGGTGAGGTCTCGTGCCTGCTTGTTGGGATCAATGTTCAAGGCTTGACATATATCTCGTGAGCTCTGCGCTCCAACACCAAAGAGGTAGGTTAACGAGACAACAGTCTTTTTGTCGTTGGGAATATCAACACCGATTAAACGGGGCATACGTAAAAACTCCACCGCCTCCGTTCCGTTCGTTACCTTAGCAGATTCACCCGACCCTTTCTCAGGAAAGGGCAAGGGTAGGGCCACTCAGAGGTCACCCTTCGGGCAATTTTAAAGGCGAACGGGAGAAGCGTACAGCAAATTGGGGGAATAAATGGATTTGTTTTAAAGGGAAAACGTGAAAGTATAATCTTGGTAATGAAGGTCTGACAATAGGAAAAATAATCAAAAGCTGGGAAAATAGGGGCGATTGCAAGTAGCCACCAGGAAAGGCCCGTTTTTCGTCCCGCCGCAGCTTAGTTTGTTCTCTATTTTTCCTAATATCCCCTCTTTAATTCACCTGCTCGGCACTTTCTTGCCTTAATATGTTCTATCGCTTTGGTAATATCGCTAAAGACCTTTTCCATGGTTTGTGTTCCATCAATTGAAACCAAAAGGCCTCGTGCCTGATAGTATTCGACAAGTGGCCGGGTCTGCTCGTCGTAGACATCAAGCCGGTGTCGGACGGTCTCCTCTTTTTGATCGTCTTCCCTTGGGGTATCCGTCTCGTTGGCTCGGTTATTAAGGCGGCGGACGAGTTCCTCGTTATTAACACGTAGTTCTAGGACAAGATCGAGAGGATGGCCGACTTTTGAAAGACATTCATCAAGGGATTCGGCCTGATTGATCGTTCGTGGAAAACCGTCAAAAAGGCAGCCCTTTTGGTATACTGGGTCTTCCAGAGTATCAACGATCATCGAAACGATCATCTCATCAGGGACGAGCTCACCACGATCGATATAGTTTGCAATCGTCTGTGCTTGTGGCCCCTCTTGCGATTTGGCATTTCGCAGAATTTCCCCTGTCGACAACAGTGGGATGTCGAGATAAGCCATTAACTTGGATGACTGGGTCCCTTTTCCTGCACCGGGCGGACCTAGGAAGATTATTTGCATAGCGACAAGCCAAGGAAAGGTAAACGAGCGTCACCAGACAGTAAAAACGACGAGCGAAAACGTTATTCTAAAAGGCCACGATGGTTTCTCATAACAAGATGACCATCAATTTTTTGAACGAGATCAAACGAAACACTAACGGCAATCAACATACCGGTACCACCATAAAAGGCAGCGAGGGCAGGGTCGACTTCCATACTTCCGGAAATAATCGACGGGACAACCGCAATTAATGCCAAAAAAGCAGCACCGACATAAGTGATTCGAACCATGACCTTTTCCAAGTAGTCGGCCGTTTTTTTCCCGGCACGATAACCAGGAATAAAGTTCCCATGACTCTTAAGGTTGTCGGCCATCTCTTTAGGATTGAACGTAATGGCAGTCCAAAAGTAACAGAAGAAAAAGATCATACCGATAAGTAATAAGCTATAGCCGAGTGAACTGGGGTTGGAGAACATCGTTCCCAGTTCTTGAAAGAGGTTATTAAAGAACCCTGAGACACCGGCCTGTTGAGCGGGCGTTTCGGCTCGCGAAAACTGCTCAAGTGATGAAAACAGAAGGCTAGGGATAAGCAAAAGGCTGCTTGCAAAAATAATCGGCATCACACCGGCTTGATTAATTCGTAATGGCAAATATTGTCGAGTTCCTCCTTGGACACGTCGTCCACGAACATGTTTGGCACTTTGCATGGGGATTCGGCGCTGGCCGAGAGTAATAAAAACGACCCCGGCAACAATTGCCAGAAAGAGGATAAGAAGAACAATGATCTTTTCAAGGCCGTCAGCACCAACACTTCCCATAACTGTAAAGGAGTTATTCGCAAAGAGCGAACTAAATGCTCCCGGAGCACTCGTGAGAATACCGGCCATAATGAGAAGGCTAATACCGTTACCGATACCATATTCGTCGATTTGCTCACCAATCCACATAAGAAAGGCAGTACCGCAGGTCATTGTCAGCACGGCCGCCACCGTCCAGCCAAGGGTTAACTGGCCAGAATCATTTAAAAAGGCGGCATCAATGGACGACCCACCTCCAGTTCCAAGGCTGGCAAATTTCAGGAAGAAGTAGCTTTGTATGAGGCAAAGGACAACCGTTGCGTACCGGGTATACTCGTTGATTTTCTTCCGTCCAGCCTCGCCCTCTTTACGGAGTTCTTCAAGAGGCTTCCAGACAGTGCCCAAAATTTGAAAAACGATAGAGGCCGAAATATAGGGCATAATGCCGAGGCCAAAGATCGTCAGTTGCTGGAGGTTACTCGCAGAAAGAACCGAGACACGGCTAAGAATATCACCAAAACTGCCCGAGCCACCAATCCCTTCGAGGACGGCGACGTTAGCAATCGGCAACGGGATATTAAACCCGATGCGGTAAATGGCCAATAGAAACAACGTAAGAAGAATTTTTTGTCGCAGTTCGGGAATTGTAAAAACGACGCGTAGCTTTTCCAACATACTATTGATCCATTTATAAGTGCCCAATATCCATAAACTGCCCAGACATTAAGTCGTCTTATTGACGCCCTTATTGCCTGAGCTTATGTTATCGAGAAAATTTCTTTAGTTGTCAAAGGCGAATCTTTAAAAGCTCTTTGGAAGTTGCCCAAGGCTTTTCCGAAAGAACGCAAATTGTGTCTGAACAAATCGACCTGTATTTCAGGCTAGTTACCAAAACAAGCCAAAATCTGGAGTCTCAAATGACCAGGCTTTTCATTAGGAGGGCTTGCTTTTATTCTTGTCTGCTACAGGGGTTCTTCCCGGCATCACAACGACGGTGCCACCTGCTTTTTCGATCGCCTCTTTTGCCGATTTGCTAAAGCGGTGAGCCGAAACAGTGAGCTTTTTGGAAAGGTTACCGTTTCCAAGGATTTTCAGTTCATCATAACGGTGTTTTGCCAGGCTTTTCGCCTTGAGACTCTCAGGGGTAACCTCTTCACCGGCCTCAAAACAACGCTCTAGGTCGCTAAGGTTGACTTCACCGATGACAAGGGCAAAGCGGTTGTTGAATCCACGCTTGGGGATCCGCATGAAAAGAGGGGTGGTACCACCCTGAAAGAGTGGATTGCGGGAGTAACCAGAACGGGATTTAGCACCTTTGTGGCCACGGCCAGAAGTTTTACCGTGCCCACTACCGGGACCACGACCGATCCGTTTTTTCTTTTTAAACTTGACAATGCCTTCGTTTACGTCGTGTAATCTCATCCTAGGGTTACTCCTCGAAGATGTTCGATATCTTGTTTTGTGCGTAGTTGATCGAGCGCCTGGAAGGTTGCCTTGACGAGGCTAACCGGGTTGTTTGAGCCAAAGCTTTTGGTGAGAATGTCGGTAATGCCGAATGCTTCGCAGACAGAGCGAACCGATTCACCAGCAATAATACCGGTACCAGGGCGGGCAGGAAGGAGGATAACTCTCGCAGCGCCGAAGCGTCCTTTCACTTCGTGGGGGATCGTTCCGTCGACAATAGGGGCGACCGTCATCCTGCGAGATGCTTTTCGCTGGGCCTTGTCAACACAAGGGGGGACTTCGTTTGCCTTGCCGTAGCCCCAGCCTGCTTTACCCTTCCCATCTCCAGCGACAACCATTGCTGCAAAACTAAATCGGCGGCCACCTTTGACAACGGCTGCACAACGCTTGATTTTTACAACGCGATCTACTAACTCTTTACGACCGGCTCGATCTCCACGATTGTTCTTGGCCACCTTTGGCTTACTCCACTATATAACTATAAATGTCTAAAAATTGTATATCTAAAATGAAAGTGACTCTCAATGACCATGACATTGTCACGTCAATGTCGTCACGCCAGTGTCATGGTCATGTCGATTTTTGTCCAAGGCGATTTTGCCATTGCCAAGCAAAAAGCCAAACATAATATACGCGAAAACCCCTTTTTTACAATGGACAAAAGGAGAGAGTCCCCCCAATCAGCCAGTTAAGGACAAAAATCGGTATATTCTCAAATAAGGTTTTAAAAACATTGCCAAAAGCGAAAAGCCCTAAGTACTAGGGAAGGCAGTGTTTAGGGCTCAAGTGCCTGCAACGTCGTCTTTCCTAAACGGGGTATCAACAACTTAAAAGACCAAACCACCCTCGCGGGCAGCATTTGCCAGGGCTGCTACGCGGCCGTGGTACTTAAAAGCACCTCGGTCGAAGCGGACTTCGCTTATACCAGCAGCACGACCTTTCTCGGCGATCGTTTTCCCGACGGCTTCGGCAGCGGCAACATTTCCACCGTAAGAGAGTTTGTTACCCTCAATCGCTTCGCGGGTACTGCAAGAAGCGATTGTGAGCCGCTTTTCATCGTCAATAAGTTGGCAATAAATATGTTTGCTACTACGGAAAACGTGAAGGCGTGGACGATTGCTCGTACCGCGAACACTGTTGCGCACACGGAAGCGGCGACGGGTCCGTTGTCTACTTTGTTGTTTTTGATGGTTTGCCATCGGAACGATCCTTTTGTATTTTGTACTTCTACGTTTTGGTTATTTGTGATCAGTTTTTGTTCACTTGGCAGGGGGTTATTTCGAAGCCGCTTTACCTGGTTTGAGCTTGACGACTTCGTCTTGATAACGGATACCTTTCCCCCGGTACGGCTCAGGTTTGCGAACGGCCCTTACCTCTGCAGCAAATTGACCGACCATTTGTTTGTCACAGCCGACGATGGTTACGTGGGTCTGATCGGGGCACGAGACATCAAGACCGGATGGAATCGTCTTTTGAATTTCGTTTGCAAAACCGACACGTAGCTTCAGCTTGTCACCGGCTATTTGGGCAACATATCCGACACCGACGATCTCAAGCTTCTTTTCGTACTTTTTCACAACACCGTCGACCATGTTTGCGACCAACGAGCGGGTCAAGCCATGGAAAGCACGGGCTTGAGGAGTTTCGTCATTTGCTGCCACGACGATCTCTTTGGAATCTTCGTTAAGCTGGACCGTAACTTCAGGGCGATGGGTGATCGAGAGCTCTCCCTCTTTTCCCTTGACCTTTACCTGGCGGCCATCAATTTGAACATCAACACCAGCAGGGATAGAAATCGGTTTTTTGCCAATACGGGACATGGTTTTGCTACTTTAGAAAGGAAATTTATTTTCAAAGGGTTCCGTTCGATCCAGAAATGAAACAGATCGGGCCGAACGGTCTTATAGGCTAGCTAACGAAGTCATTTGCCAACGGTTGCGATCCATCGACACACCAGCACCCAAGGGGCTCATGTTGCCGGTGCGGAATCGCTGCAAACCGAGGCGGAAACTACCAGAGTTTGAACTACCAGAGCTTACAGATGACTTCACCACCTAGGTTTTTTTGGCGTGCTTCACGGTCACTAACGACCCCCTGGCTTGTACTGACGATACTAATACCTAGTCCATTGAGGACCGGCCTTAGATCGCGTGCTCTTCGATAAACACGGCAGCCAGGCTTGCTAACACGTTTGATATTTTGAATAACCCGTTCACCGTTAGGGCCATACTTTAGTTCGATGGAAAGTTCGTTGACAGGAGATTTCTCGACAACGGAATAATCCCAAATATACCCTTCACGTTTGAGTACCTCGGCGATACCACGTTTGACTTTGGAGAGGGGCATTAGGACATAAGGATGCTCGACACGAACAGCGTTACGAATACGCGTAAGCATGTCGGCAAGGGGGTCTGTCATCATCGTTGTGCGGTTCCTTTTACCAGTTCACTAATAAAGAGTGCTTAGTAATCAGTCGGACAGGAAAAAAATAGACTATAAGTTATGCGGCGCTCTTACTTTTCTCACGAAAAGGGAGGCCAAATTTCTTAAGTAACGTGTAGGCAGCCTCATTCGTTGTTGCCGTTGTTACAATAGAAATGTTCAAGCCTTGCGGCTTGGTGAATTTGTCGGGGTTGAGTTCAGGAAAAACGAGTTGTTCGACGAGGCCAAGGCTGTAGTTCCCGTTCCCGTCAAATGCCTTTGGGCTAATGCCACGAAAGTCACGTACACGGGGGAGAACAATCGCAACAAGCCGATCGAGGAATTCGTACATCCGTTGTTGTCGCAGGGTCGCTTTGCAACCGATTGCAACCCCTTCACGAAGGCGAAAGTTAGCAATCGACTTGCGTGCTCGGGTAATCAAAGGCTTTTGGCCTGCAATGGTCGTGAGAGCGTCAACAGCTGTTTCAAGATTCTTCTTGTCTATAACGGCCGAGCCGACACCCATATTAAGGACGATTTTTTCAAGGCGGGGAAGAGCGTGAACATTCTTAATGCCGAGCTCCTTTGAAAGCTCGGGACGAATTTCGTTAAAATATTTTTCTTGTAGTCTTGGTATCATGATTTTTACTAGCCGGTTTCTATACGGATAGTTTAGTAAAAGGTAAAAACTTAGTCCCCATTGTCGTTAATAAAATTGTCGTTAATAAAATCGTCGGAGCAAAATTGCCAAGAGAATGGGGCCTGGACCAAATTATCTTTTTGCGGATGAAATCAAACCGATCGCCGACCCACATTTCTTGCAGAACCGGTTTTTTGAACCATCTTTTTCGATGCGTACACCGGTACGTGTAGGTTGGCCACATGAAGGACAAACAAGGAGGACATTCGAAATGCTAATGGGCATCTCTTTGGAAAGGCGTCCACCTTGTGGATGTTTTTGACTACGTCGAACGTGCTTGCGGACACGGTTGACACCTTCGACCAAAACCTTACCAGCAGGGCGGTCAATGAGGATGATTTTGCCACGGGTACTTTTATCGGCACCTGCAATGACTTCAACGGTATCTTCGGTTTTTAAATGCATTTATAAGACCTCATTGGCGAGGCTAACAATTTTAGTAAATTTGTGATCACGTAATTCACGAGCAACGGCACCAAAAACACGTGTTCCCGATGGGTTGCCATCTTTGTCGACTAGAACGATAGCGTTACTGTCGAATCGGATATAGCTGCCGTCGGGGCGGCGGGTTGCCTGCCGGGTACGAACAATAACACCCTTAACGATCTTGCCCTTAAGGTCGCTTCCGGCGCTGACACTTTTAACGGAGCAGACAATAATGTCGCCAAGGCCGGCAAAGCGTCGACGGGATCCACCAAGCACCTTGATGCACATTACTTCTTTTGCACCAGTGTTATCGGCTACCTGGAGTCTGCTTTCTTGTTGAATCATCGTTTATGCCTGTTAACTTATCGCAAAAAATCTGCTTGGCTAATGTTAATTCGCTAGTATTAATTCTTGGTTAGTGCTTGGCAAAATAGTCGTTAAGGAGCAAGAAGAGGTTGCACTCGACCCTCATTATGCTTGCCTCATTACCTTAACATTGAGGTGGACAAAGTGAGGTAAACCTAGGAAGCATCACTTTCATTGGTCTCCTCTTGGGCCTCTTCCGAGCGAGCTGCACGTAGTGCGGCCAGGTCGACAAGGCGACTCTTTTCAACAATACGGACGAGATCCCATCGCTTTGTTTTTGAACGAGGGTTCGCCTCAACGATTTCAACGGTATCTCCTTTACGAGATTCGTTGTTTTCGTCGTGAACGTGGCAAAGTGTTTTGCGTCGAATATACTTTCCATATTTCGGATGTTTTAGCCGACGTGGAATCTCAACGACACAGGTCTTATCCATTTTGTCGCTTCTGACAACTCCGATTGCAACCTTTTTTGGCATTGGAAATCAAACTCTAAAATTTGTGAAGGAATCTATTGAGGAGGACGAAGGGGAATGGGCACTCGCAAAGGGGCGGTTTTAGGCTGAGGCAGTAACATCGGAATCGGCGACAGAAGGGGCTGCCGCGAGTACACGTTCACGCTGCAGTGTCTTAATACGTGCAATGGTACGCCGGTAAAGACGCAACATATTGGGCGCGTCGACTCGTTCGGTCGCCGCCTGAACTCGCAGCTTAAAAAGCTGAGAGATCGTCTCCCTTAACGTAATGGCGAGTTGTTCGTCGCTCATTTCACGCAATTCGGATATTTTCATGATATATCTAACTCTATGCAGTTGACTTTAATTTGCGGTTAAGAAAGTTTCTTTCTACAAACAAAGTCAGTTTTAAAATATTTTTTGGCTTCAAATACACTTTGCGAGGCTCTATTCGTCTGCGAGTCTCTGTTCGTCTGTTTGGGTGTGTTGTAAAACAAGGTTTTTAAGAACGACAGCTCCAAAGGAAGGTCCCTTTAAGGCTCTTCGCTACCTCAGTCGCTCACGTATGCTCAGTCGCTGACGTATAAAGGGGTCGCTCACGAATAAAGGCATGTCCTCACACGAACCAATCAGTCAGGAAGTCGCTTTACCAAGCGGGTCTTCACTGGCATTTTATGGGCCAGGCGGGCAAAGCAAACTCGCGCTTGCTCTTCAGTAACATCTTTAAGCTCGTAAAGGATCGTACCAGGTTTGACAACGGCTACCCAGAAATCGGGTTCGCCCTTCCCTTTACCCATACGAGTTTCAAGAGGAGTAGAGGTAACTGATTTGTCAGGAAAAATACGAATGTATAGTTTCCCAATACCACGGACATACTGTTGGGCAGCAATACGACCAGCTTCGATCGTTTGTGCTTTTACCCAACCCGAGTCGAGGCTTTGGAGGCCATAGTCACCAAAGACAACTCGGTTACCGCGGGTCGCGTTACCTTTTATACGACCTCTTTGGCTTTTTCTGTGCTTGACTCTCTTCGGCATTAGTGCCATTGGTGCCGTCTCCTTCAAACATACCACGATTAATCCAAACCTGAACACCAATGTTTCCTTGCGGAGTTTGGGATTCAGCAAACCCATAGTCGATGTCAGCACGGAGTGTACTCATAGGGACCGAGCCTTCGCTCTGTTTCTCACGGCGAGCCATTTCAGCCCCCCCCAAACGTCCCGAAAGCTGAACCCTAATGCCCTTCGCTCCTGCCTCCATCGCTTGCTCCATCGACTTTTTCATCGTGCGGCGAAAACTGGCACGGCGAGCGAGTTGTTGGGCAATATCTTCGGCGACAAGCTGACCCTGTAGTTCTGGTTTGGTAACTTCTTCAACTTTTAAATTTACATGTCGACCAATGAGGTTTTGAATGTCGGCCTGCAAGACCTCAACCTCTTGACCCTTTTTACCAATAATTAGTCCTGGGCGAGCCACGAACAAGACGACTTTGACCTCGTCGCGAGTCCGCTCAATCTCAATCTTTGAAATGCCGGCGTTTCGGTATTGTGGCTTGTCAGGATGTTCCTTTATGAACTTTCGAATTTTCCTGTCTTCCAACAGGAGGTCGGCAAACTCTTGCTTGGAGGCATACCAGCGACTTTTCCAGCCGAGAGTAACCCCTGTTCGAAAGCTGGTTGGATGTACTTTTTGTCCCATATCTGAACTTCTGTCTGTTATTTAAATCTGTCTAAAGTTCTCAACATTTCTACCGAGAAAACAAAACAGCCAAAGGCAAAAGCCTAGGAAGTCGGTGCCTTCAACGTAACGGATATATGCGAAGACCGCTTTTTAATCCCAAACGCCATACCACGAGCACGTGGTCGTATTCGTTTCATCATCGGTCCTCCATCGACACGAACTTCAGAAACGATCAACTGCGAAGGATGAGCAATCTCACCTTGGTTTTGATCGGGGTCTTGGGCATTTCCAAGAGCACTTTTAATAACACCCTCAAGAAGGCGAGCTCCTCGATTGGGCTGATAACGCAAAATATTCAAGGCGTCGTCGACAAATTCGCCACGAATCAAATCTGCCATTGGCCGTACCTTGCGGCAGCCGACTCGGGCATAGCTGTGTTTTGCATGAAACGCCATAATAAGCCTCAGTCAATGCTATCTATCAAAATTTCAGTTTATATCTATTTAAAATCGTAATTGGCTAAATCGCCATGTATCTTGTCAAACTACATGTGTCTTGTCAAACTAGCTGCTGACGACAATAAAGTGGTTATTTTTTCTTTTTGGCACCTGCGTGACCACGAAAGGTACGGGTCGGAGCAAATTCGCCAAGCTTGTGGCCTACCATGTCTTCGGAAACAAGGACCTTAACGTGGGCGCGGCCATTGTGAACTTCGAACGTATAACCGATAAATTCCGGAACAATTGTGCAGGCTCTGGCCCAAGTCTTAATTGGTGTCTTTGCCCCACTTTCGACATGCTTTTGCACTTTCATGTAAAGCTTTGGATCGACATAGGGTCCTTTTTTCAGCGAGCGTCCCATTGTATCTTTCGTCAGTTATGCAGTAAGAAATATTCAGTACAGGTTGGACTCAAGGGTGAGCCACATTTTGCTATTTTAGTGTTATTTTAGTTTTAACTGGCCGTAACGTCGTGAGCGTCGTCGACGAACGATCGCCGAGTTCGACGGTTTACGTCGTTGACGGGTCGAACCACCTTTGGCCGATTTACCAGTCGGGCTCACAGGATGACGGCCACCTTTTGTTCTACCTTCACCACCACCATGTGGATGGTCGACCGGATTCATCGCCGTACCACGAACATGTGGACGACGGCCGAGCCAACGCTTACGCCCTGCTTTACCAAGAACAACGTTCATATGGTCAAGGTTACCGACTCGTCCAAGCGTTGCTCGACAAGCGACAGGAACACGGCGAATTTCACCACTTGGCATCGAAAGCTGCGCCCATCCGGCCTCACGGGCCATGAGGGTCGCCTCTGTGCCAGCACTTCGGCACAAAACACCACCTGAACCTGGCCGTAGCTCGACGTTATGAATCGTGCTGCCGAGAGGTATCGAACTCAAAGGAAGGCAATTGCCAACTTCTGGAGGGGCTTCTTTGCCACTCTCGACAGTCATGCCGACCTTAAGGCCAACAGGTGCGATGATATATTGTTTGTCTCCATCTTTATAGAAAAGAAGAGCAATGCGGGCACTACGGTTCGGATCATATTGGATCGAATGGACTTTCGCCGAAATACCGTCTTTGGATCGTTTGAAATCGATAACACGGTACATTCGCTTGTGACCACCGCCACGATGTCGCGAAGTAATTTTGCCCTGGTTGTTTCGGCCGCCCGTCTTCTTAATAGGGCGGAGCAAGCTCTTTTCGGGCTTGGCACCAGGAGTCAACTCGGCAAAGTCACTGACAGATGCGTTGCGTCGCCCTGCGGAGGTCGGTTTGTATTTGCGAATACCCATTGGTTAGTACTCTTAAGTATTTCTCGTTGAGTTATTTAGTTTTTACTTTATATTTGCCAAAAGGGCTCTTTTCCCTAGAAAAGATTGATTCGGTCATCGGCGTTTAAGGTACCAATCGCTTTTTTCCAGGCTCGCGTGTGGCCAGTCTGGGCTCTGTAGCGTCGTGGTTTCCCTTTACGGGTTTGCGTACAAACTCGCTCAACCTTAACATCGAAAAGCTCCTCAATCGCCTTTCGGATTTCGACCTTGTCTGCCTGGGGATGAACCTCAAAGGTATACTGATTCGTCGTTTCTGACAGCTGGATACTTTTCTCGGTAACAACGGGGCGAACGACGACCTGATAAGCTTCGAGGTTTAGCCCGGACGTGGAGCGAGATTTGTTTGTTAAGGTCGACATAGTGCTATCTGCTTGCGTTAGTCTACTTGTTGTGTGAAATTGTTTTTGCTAAGTCTAAAAGTTAATATCTAAAAAGTTAATTGAGGATCCTGGCTTCAGCCTTTCTTGAGGGCCTCAAGAGCACCTTGGACAAAAATAACCCGATGTGGCTTGAGCAAAGCATATGCGGTAAGGTCACTGGCTGGTAATACCTCAACGCCTGGTATATTGCGAACACTTTTATAAGTATTTCGATCAACGCCCTCTGTCGCAATGAGTATCGTTTTGCCGGCAAGACCCAGTTTTCCAAAGGCGGTTGCTAATGTCTTGGTACTAGGGGCACTTAGCGAAATAGTATCGACAACGGTTACCTGGTCGGATTGCAGCTTTGCAGCAATCGCCATGCGGGTCGCTTTTTGGAGCATTTTGCGTGGCATGCGATAGGTATAGTCTCTTGGGCGAATGGCAAAAATATGACCACCACCACGACGAATACCACTCTTTCGTGTGCCAGCACGGGCATTACCCGTCCCCTTTTGACGATAGAGTTTTTTCATCGAACCTGCTACTTCACTACGATTTTTTGTCTTGGCATTGCCATTTCGCAGATTGTTTTGATACATCACTACGGCATCATGTAACAACTGCTTGTTGACACTCTCGGCGAAATCAGTCGAGTCGACATCGACATTTCCGACCTCTTTACCTTCCAAGTTATAAACAGCTAGCGAACCCATTTCACAAAAACTCTTCTATAATATTGTTGGTTGTCTATTTGCAAAAGCAATACGACAGTTCTTTGAAATTTTATCGTTAATAAAAGCAGCCTCAAGGCCGTGCCCCTCAAGGCCGTGCCCCTCAAGGCCGTGCCCCTCAAGGCCGTGCCTCAGCACCGAGTTTCAGCACCGAGTTTCAGCAATCCCAGCTCGGCAGTAATTCCGGCTACAATAAACCCGGCTACAATAAACACTGCTTCAGAAACACTGCTTCAGAAACACTGCTTCAGCAAAAAACACGACTCCAGCAAACACTGGCAACCAGTGTTCGGACAAGGAGCTTTATTTCTAAGCCTATTTCTTCATGTTCGTTTCACTAACGACGACATAGCCACCGTTAGGCCCAGGGATAGCTCCTCGAACGAGGAGAACCTGCTTCTCTTCATCGATACCAACGATTTCCAGATTTCGAACCGTTGTACGCGTATTTCCATATTGGCCAGCCATGCGAACCCCCTTAAAGAGTCGGCTTGGCGAGGCACTCATACCAGTACCACCAGCATGCCGGTGACATTTTTTAACACCGTGAGTTGCCCGTTGACCAGAAAAGTTGTGTCGTTTCATAACACCAGAAAAACCACGCCCACGGCTCGTTGCAACGACATCAACTTTTTTGACATCGGCGAGAGAAGAGACACCAATTTCCTGGCCAACTTCGTAGCCCTCGGTTTCACCACGAAGCTCGCGAATGAAGCGTTTTGGCTCACATTCCGGCTTTGGCAAGAGGTCGATCCCTCGAGCTTTCCTCGCTGCGGATCGCTTACTATTAATGGCAGCGACATGACCTCGTTCACTTTTACGTGCTTGAGAACCTGCCGAGCGAACACTTCCACTAGGGCGACGTTTGTCTTTGAAACCGAGTTGGACCGCCTGGTAACCATCTCGGTCTTGAGTCTTTATTTGCAAAACAGAACAAGGACCAGCCTGTACAACCGTAACGGGCACAGCCTTACCTTCTTCTGTGAAGACCTGAGTCATACCGACCTTCTGGCCGAGTATCCCTTTAACCATCGCTTTGTATCCTAGTGCTTGAATGCAGGAGTATAACCGCTATGCAGCTAACTTACCCGCAGACTTTCCGTTCAAATATCTGAAACTCTCTGGAAGTATAACATTTACAATCCGACAAAAATCTTTTCTACCTCAAGTGACTATTTCTGACTACTTCGAATCTGACTACTTCGAAGATGCCTTGATTCGAATATCAACACCAGCGGGAAGGTTCAGCTTATTGAGGGCTTCAATCGTTTTGGCAGTCGCTTGAACGATATCAAGGAGGCGCCGATGGGTTCGAATTTCGAACTGCTTTCGTGCCTTCTTGTTTACGTGGGGACCCGAAAGGACGGTATATTTTTCAATACGGGTCGGCAATGGGATCGGGCCGTGAACTTCGGAGTGGGTCCGCTTGACAGTCTCTACGATTTCTTGTGCACTTTGATCCAAAATGGCATAATCATAGGCTTCCATTCGGATGCGAATAATTTCGCGGGTGGCAGTCGACACGTTATAAAACTCCTAAGTTCAAAATCTCTTTTGTCCTACGGCATTTGCCTTAAGGAACAGGATCTTTGTCGAAATTGTCAAAGAACTAACGGACTCATTCCCCGTCAATGAGGAAGAGCATAAGCTTATTGGCTCACGCCAAAATCGTCAACGGGTAATATTTATTTCTCAAAAAAAATACTGAAAAATTTGACCTTTGCCCCAATATTCGTAATTGCCAAAAGGAGATTTTGCCTAAAGTACCAGACCCGGCCTCTCTCCTCTTTTCTTTGTCTCGCTGTGATTCCCAAAGAATTCAGGGCAGGAAGTTTTGCAGGAAAGGGGAGCCCGGGCAATGAGAACAAGCAGAGTGAGAGGAGCCTTAGAATCCACTCGCTTCGTGCATGACCTCAGGGGGGGCAGGAAGGTAGGCATATGGTTCCATTGAGTAGGTTGCAAACCCCTGGCTAAGACTTCTGATTTGATTTGAGTATCCAAAAAGCTCGCCAAGGGGGGTTTGGGCTTCGATCGTTGAAAAGCCGAGTTGGGGCTCTGTTTTGGTAATGGTTGCTCGCCGTTTAAGAAGGTCGGCCGTCAATTCGCCCAAATAGTCTTCGGGGGTCGAGATTTCGACCTTCATGACAGGTTCAAGAAGGGTCGGAATTGCCTTTGTGAGCCCTTTTTCAAAGGCGTCTGAGGCAGCGATTCGGCAGGCCGTTTCGTTTGAGTTCTCTTCGTTTAATTCATAGTCGGTAAGTATAATCCGAAAATTGACCAACGGACTTCCCATAATTGGGCCGCCACCAGCTGCACGGTCGCGCAGTTCACCAAGAATTTCGTCAAAATATTCGGTCGGCAAAGCTTCGATTGCCTCTGGAGTGAGGCGGCTAAGGATGATCGGTGGCTTGCTCTCTTCTTGAGCAATTGGTTCTATTTCAAGGCCGATTTTAGCAAAGAGGCTGTGCCCACCGACCTGGCGATGGCATTCCCCAATGACGGCACTTTTTTTGTGGATCGTTTCTCGGTAGCTCACCCGCGGTTTATGGACCTTTACATTAAGATTGAAGTCACGGAGAAGGCGGTGTTTTAAAACCTCAAGATGTAGTTCACCCATTCCACTAACGACCATTTGCCCCGTCTCTTCGTTTTCAAGGGCCTCAAATGTTGGGTCCTGTTTTTTCAACATCTCGAGGGTTTCGAGGAGCTTCTGTTTGTCGGCAGTACTGTCGGGCTCGACAGCCATGGAGATAACAGTCTCCGGGAAATCGATGTTTTCCAAAACAATCGGTGAGGAACTATCGCAAAGGGTATCTCCTGTTGTCGAATGACGTGGCCCGATAATACCGACAATATCGCCCGCTTCGGCGATTTGAAGTTGTTGCTCTTTTTTTGAAGAATGAATCTGCCAGAGTTGAGTTATATTTTCTTTCTTTTCCTTCGTAGGATTCAGGGCTCGTGAATTCCCTTTGAGCTGGCCGGAATAGATGCGAACCCAATAGAGGTCGCCTGTTTTGTAGGGGAGAATTTTAAAAACAAGGCCACAAAATGGTTCCCCAACACTCGGTTTTCGCTTGAGAGTTTTCTCCGGTTTTTTAGAGTCTGCCCCTTCGATAGGAGGTTTGTCGAGGGGGCTTGGAAGAAAAGAGGCGACTCCGTCGAGGAGAGTCTGAATGCCAATCCCGTGGAGGGCTGAGCCACAGAAAAGTGGATGAATTTTTTGTGCGATTGTCGCTTTACGAATCGTTGATTCGATGAGCTCCCTAGGGATCGGCTCTTCGGCGAGGGCGAGCTCGGTCATCTCGTTACTGTAATCGTAGAGTGCTTCTAGCATCTGCTCTCGATAGATCGCTGCCTCGTCGGCAAGTTCTTTCGGAATTGGGCTTCGCGTGAGGAGAGGTTTTTTGTCTTGAAGGTCGAAGGTGACCATCTCCATAGTGATGAGGTCAATAATACCACGGAACGAATTTTCGATATGTTCTGGCCCAAGACCGACGGGGATTTGAAGAGGAAGGGGCTTACCGTTGAGGCGGGTTCGAATTTCGTCCAAAACTCCCTCAAACCTGGCACCTTCACGATCGAGCTTGTTAATAAAAATCATTCTGGGAACGTGGTATTTGTTTGCTTGCCGCCAAACCGTTTCGCTCTGGGCTTCGACTCCTTCGCGAGCACTAAAGACGACAACACCACCATCAAGCACCCGAAGGCACCGTTCAACCTCGGCAGTAAAGTCAACATGGCCAGGAGTATCCAGGAGGTTTATGTGGACCTCGTTCCATTGAAACTTTACACAGGCAGAATAGATGGTAATGCCACGTTGTTGTTCTTCTTCGTCGCTATCGGTGACGGTCGTTCCCTGGTCGACCTTTCCAGCCCGATGAGAAGAGCCACTACAGAAAAGCATATTCTCGGTAACGGTCGTCTTTCCTGCGTCAATATGGGCGATAATGCCGATGTTTCGTATCTGCTGGATATTGGTTGTCATGGTCGTTTTTGCAATCTAAAGGAGGGGCAACACGGTCTTATCTTAAGGGAGAAATCCATGTTTGTGCAAGTTGCCGAATCGTTTGGTCCCTTCATTTCCAGGAAATAAAGAAGGCCCTTGCTCTTATTTCTTTTGCCTCTGCCACGGGAATGAATCGATTCGTTTTTCAAGAAAATTGAAACTATTGAACCACAAAAAACCGCGGATGAGGCCGCGGTTTTTTGTGGTAATGTTATTTTGGGCGGAGCAAATACCTATCTCTAGTTTGCCTAGCCATGGTGTTTGCCTAGCCACACTAAGGGGATTTACTGGGTACTTTGTCTTTGACAGAGGTTAGTATTTACCAAGTAAGAGGTCAGTATTTACCAAGCAAAATCTACCAGGCAAAGTGTGCAAACGCCTTGTTTGCGTCGGCCATTCGGTGAACATTTTCACGTTTGTTAATGGCAGCACCCTCTTTGTTAAAGGCAGCGATAAGCTCATCGGCTAGCTTTAGATAGGTTGGTCGTCCCTTTTTAGATCGGACAGATTCAAGAATCCATCGGAATGAGAGAGATTGTTGACGAGCGTGGTTGACCTGCATGGGAACTTGATAAGCGGCACCACCGACCCGCTTGGATCGGACTTCAAGATGGGGTTTGACATTTTCAATGGCTTGGGTGAAGACGTCAATCGCGTCGGCATCTTTTACCCGTTCGCTAATGTTTTCAAGTGCCGCATAAAAAACCTGTTGAGCAACGGTCTTTTTACCATCAAGCATGAGGCAGTTGATGAATTTGCTGGCAAGGGTCGATCCAAAGCGTGGATCTGGTTTTAGTTGTTTTCGGCTAGCGGTAATACGTCCCATACTTGGTAATCCGAATCTTGTTTCTTTCAGCTTTGAGGGAAGGGTACTATCGTCACCTAAAAATGGCGACAACAAACGGCTGAGCTTCCAGGAAAAGTAATCTCTTTCTCATGAAGCTCGAATTATAGTTATTTCTTTTTCGCGCCGTATTTACTACGGGACTGTTTACGACCATCGACACCGAGGGTATCTTGAGCACCGCGGACGACCTGATAACGGACACCTGGCAAGTCACGAACACGACCACCACGAACTAAAACGATCGAGTGTTCCTGAAGGTTATGACCCTCACCTGGGATATAGACCGTTACCTCTTTACCATTGGTGAGACGGACACGGGCAATCTTACGAAGAGCCGAGTTCGGTTTCTTTGGGGTCATCGTTCGAACCTGAAGGCAAACCCCCTTACGTTGCGGGCAGTTGTTCAAAACAGGAGCTTTGCTGAATTTACGTTTCGAGCGGCGACTTTTGCGAACTAATTGGTTAATGGTTGGCATGAATTAAGGCGTCCAACGAGAATACATGTTTATTGTCAAGCGACCCAAAGGGGGCAGCGATAAAATCCTAAAACTTTAGGGAACCTAACAAGATACCCCATCGCCACCTCTCGTCAAGGCTCCTTTTTCCGAAGATAACAAGAAAAAAGGGCCTCCAGGCGACTTTTGTGGCGAATGATCTTTTTGCCGAAACTATCCATACGAAATGAATGGCAAAGGGTCAAATAATCGTTACTCGGCAGTTCCTCCACCAAGTAAAGTGTCGAGGTCGGTCGGTGAGGTTTGGGCCTCTGGTGTCTCGTCGGTAACGTCTAGACTCGGTCCCTCTTCTGCGAGAAGAGGGAACTGTTCGGCCAGTGATGGTTCAGAACGATCGACCAATGCTTCGAGTGCTTCTTGACGATAGCGAACCTCCGAATTTTGGAGGGAGGCAAACCCTGTCCCCGCCGGGATAAGGTGTCCTAGAATCACATTTTCCTTGAGACCGACAAGGCTATCGATTTTTCCGGAAAGAGCAGCTTCGGTGAGAACTTTAGTCGTTTCCTGGAAACTCGCGGCAGAGATAAAGCTGCTACTTTGAACAGAAGCTTTGGTAATCCCAAGAAGTTGGGTACTGGCGGTGGCCATTTTGGGACGTTTCCCTTTGGCAGGTGTACCACCAAGTGCTTCAATTTGGGCATTCTCTTGCTCAAGAGCTTCTTTCGGAACGATGGTTCCAACCTCGAACCGGCTGTCGCCTTGATCGGAAATTTTGAGACAGTCGGCAAGTTGCGTATTGACACTTCGGAACTCGAATTTGTCACAGATAAGGCCGGGGAGGAGGTTCGTGTCACCCGGGTTTTCAATGCGTACCTTGCGAAGCATACGGGCGACAATCACTTCAAGATGTTTATCATTAATTTCGACCCGTTGGCTACGATAGACTTGTTGAATTTCATGAAGGAGGTATTGCTGAACAGCCTCTTCACCAGAAATTCTCAAAATATCGTGTGGGACCAAAGGGCCGTCGACGAGGGCTTGCCCCGCCTTGACGACGTCATTGGTATGAACGAGGAAGTCTTTTCCTGGTGGGACAAGGTGCTCCCGCTCGATACCACTTTCGTTTCGGACGATCACGGTCCGTTTGCCCCGTTTTTTCTCGGTTAAAATTTCGACGGTGCCATCAATTTCGGCCATGACAGCCGGGTCTTTGGGTTTACGAGCTTCGAAGATCTCAGTGATACGTGGCAGGCCACCGGTAATGTCACTAACACCGGATGAATCACGTGGAGTTTTCGCAATGATCGAGCCAGCAGCGACCATAAGACCTTCTTCGATTTCGACATAGGCTTTTTCTGGCATATAGTAGACGTCGAGTGGTTTGCCTTCGGCGTCTTCAAGGACGATTTGAGGATGAAATTCCCCTTTGTGTTCGACGATTTGGCGACGAGTAATACCGCTGGCATCTTTTTCAGACCGCATTGTTTCGCCCTCGATAATATCATCGTAGCGAACCCGACCGGCAACCTCGGCGATAATTGGAATACTGTGTGGATCCCACTGGCAAAGAGGTGTCCCTTTTTTGATTTCCTGACCTTCTTCGACAGTAATAATAGCGCCGGTTGGGATTTCAAATTTTTCAAGCTCACGCCCTTTGGCATCGACGACGACGATTTCGCCACTTCTTGTTAGCGAAACTTTTTGTCCTGTTTCGTTATTGACAGAGCGAATGCGAGCGAACTTGACAAAGCCCTCTTTCGTTGCAGCCGCTTCATGGTCACGAAGCTCGGTATTGACCGTACCGCCGATGTGGAAGGTACGCATCGTCAACTGGGTACCTGGTTCACCAATACTCTGGGCAGCGATAATACCGACGGCCATACCCGTTTCAACCATGTTTCCGGTCGCCATGTCCATACCGTAGCAGGCACGGCAAATACCAAGAGGTGCGTCGCAGGTCATTGGGCTACGAACCTGGATCTTTTCAAGGCCCATCTCTTCGATTTTTCGGGCGATTTCATAAGTGATCAATTCGCTTTCACGAACGATGAATTCGTCGGTGACCGGGTTAACGATATTTTGCCGGCTAACGCGCCCTTTGATTGCATCGGCAAGGCTGACTTCGACATTTTCACCACGGTAGACGACACTTTTGGTCGTTCCCTGGGTTGTGCCACAATCTTCGATCGTTACAACAACGTTTTGGGCGACGTCAGCAAGCTTTCGGGTCAAGTACCCCGAGTCGGCCGTTTTGAGGGCTGTGTCAGCCAGACCTTTTCGGGCACCATGTGTTGACGAGAAGTATTCGAGAACACTTAGCCCTTCACGGAAGTTTGCCTTAATCGGGTTTTCAATAATTTCACCGGTCGGCTTGGCCATAAGACCACGCATACCACCAAGCTGACGAATCTGTTCGATACCACCACGAGCACCCGAGTTTGCCATGAGGTAAACAGGGTTGACATACCCTAAGTTATCACGGGTATCGTTTTTCATCGCTTCCATCATGTCAGAAGTGATTTTTTCTCGAGCCTGTGTCCATGTATCGAGAACCTGATTGTAACGTTCCTGGTTGGTAATCACCCCGCGGTTATATAGTTTGCGGAATTTGAGAACTTCTTTCTCTGCATCGGCGACATAGGAGAGTTTGCTCTCGGTCGTTACCAAGTCATCCGTCCCAAAGGAGAGACCACTGCGGGTACTTTCACGGAAGCCGAGTTGGTTCATGTCGTCCAAAAGGTCGATCGTTGCTCCACGCCCCAAGATTTGGTAGCAATCCGAAATAACAGAGGCAAGGTCACCCGATTTTAGGGGTTTATTATAGAAATCCATACCCTGTGGAAGGACCATGTTAAACATGATACGTCCATAGGTTGTATCGATGATTGCACCATTCTGTTTTGGTTCAGTTTCAGAGTGTTCCTTACGATCTTCGGGGAGACGGACTTTGATCTTGGCGTGAATATCCAAGATTTTTTGTTGATAGGCTAGTTGTGCCTCTTCCGGAGAGGCAAAGGACATCCCTTCACCTTTGCGGTTGGGGAGTTCAATCGTAATGTAGTTGCAACCCATGACCGTGTCTTGGGACGGACTCATAATCGGTTTCCCGTTTGACGGGGCGAAAATGTTATTCGTCGACATCATCAAGGTGTGGGATTCGACCTGGGCTTCGATTGACAAGGGGAGGTGAACCGCCATTTGATCACCGTCAAAGTCGGCGTTGAAACCTTTGCAAACCAACGGATGAAGATGGATTGCGTTCCCTTCGACAAGAGTCGGTTCAAAGGCTTGGATACCCATACGGTGCAATGTCGGGGCACGGTTGAGCAGGACAGGATGGTTTTTGATAACCGATTCCAAGATATCCCAGACCTCTTCATCTTTGCGCTCAAGCATTTTCTTTGCGCTTTTTATCGTGTCGGCGTGGCCCATCTCTTTCAGTTTTCGTATGATAAATGGCTGGTAAAGCTCAAGGGCAATTCGCTTTGGCAGACCACATTGGTGAAGACGAAGGCGTGGCCCAACAACGATCACCGAGCGTGCCGAGTAGTCGACCCGTTTTCCGAGGAGGTTTTCCCGGAAACGTCCTTGCTTCCCTTTGATCATGTCGGTGAGTGACTTAAGAGGGCGGTTACTGCTACCGAGGACGGGACGCTTGCACCGGTTGTTGTCAAAGAGCGCATCAACCGATTGTTGGAGCATACGTTTTTCGTTACGAATAATCACCTCGGGTGCGTTGAGGTCGACCAGTTTTCGTAAACGGTTGTTTCGGTTGATAATACGGCGGTATAAATCGTTGAGGTCACTCGTGGCAAAGTTGCCAGAATCGAGAAGAACCAAAGGACGCAAGTCGGGTGGAATAACAGGAACAACATCCAAGACCATCCACTCGGGCCGATTGTCGCTATCTCGAATAGACTCGACAATTTTTAGGCGATTGGAAAGGTCTTTTCTCTTTTGTTTCGAGTTCGTTTCGACCAGCTCTTTTCGGAGGTCGATCGAAAGCTGAACCAGATCGAGTCGGCCCAGTAAAGAGCGAATCGCTTCGGCACCCATACCCGCTTCAAAAGCACCGACACCGTGAGTCTCTATCGCGGCACGATACTCTTCTTCGGTAAGGAGCTGACCATCTTCCAGAGGCGTCTCTCCCTTGTCGATGACGACGTAGTCTTGGAAATAAATAACCTTCTCAAGACTGGTCGTCTTCATGCTAAGGAGATTGCCCAAACGGTTAGGCATCGCTTTAAAGAACCAGATATGAACGACAGGTGCGGCCAGTTCAATATGGCCCATACGTTTACGACGAACACGGCTATGGGTGACTTTCACCCCGCAGCGATCGCAGATCATCCCTTTGTATTTCATTCCACGGTACTTGCCACAAGCACATTCCCAGTCCTTTTCAGGGCCAAAAATCCTTTCGCAGAAGAGGCCGTCTTTTTCAGGACGATAAGTACGGTAGTTGATCGTCTCCGGCTTTTTGACTTCGCCAAAAGACCAGCCACGAATATCGGTCGGCTTGGCCAAGCTGATTTTAACCGAGGCGTAATCGTTGACCTTATCATACGAGCTGTCACCAATGCTCATCTGATTTTGCTCCTTAGATCGGATTTATAGTTCACCACAAATGGGGAAAAGTCTGACTGAGTAGTTACGTAAAATCTATTAAAAATTGATCACAACGGAACAAAGGTTGTTACCGCTGTACCATCTTTGCTTGAGATCGTTTTCAATGTGTTGCCCTGAAAAGGCTTCTTGTTTTCAGGGGGGGGGAGGGGCACGGTAAGGGTGGTGCCTAGTTGTACTTATTAAGGGAATAAATCGTTGCCGGTTTGGGCAAGGTTAATTCCGTCGTTTTTCAAGGTGCATGTTCAGAGCCAATCCACGAATTTCATTGGTCAAAACATCAAAGCTAGCAGGGGTACCAGCTTCGAGAGTGTTCTTCCCTTTGACCATTGATTCGTAGATTTTGGTTCGACCTTCGACATCGTCTGATTTGACAGTGAGAAGTTCTTGCAAAATGTAGGCGGCTCCGTATGCTTCGAGGGCCCAGACTTCCATCTCACCAAACCGCTGGCCACCGAAGCGGGCTTTTCCACCAAGTGGTTGTTGAGTAATGAGAGAGTAAGGTCCGGTACTTCGGGCGTGAACTTTGTCATCGACCAAATGGTGAAGTTTCAACATGTAGATATAGCCAACAGTCGTCTCTTGTTCCATGAGTTCACCAGTACGGCCATCTCGCAATTGAATCTTGCCATGAGCCGGCAGGCCGGCATCGGCGAGACATTGGTTAATCTCTTTTTCGCTGGCACCACGGAAGACAGGGGTAATTGACTGAAATCCTAGTTTTGCTCCTGCCCAACCAAGGTGAGTTTCCAGAATTTGTCCGACATTCATACGACTCGGAACACCGAGTGGGTTGAGCATAATTTGGACAGGTGTTCCATCGGGTAGAAACGGCATATCTTCGACGGGTAAAATTTTCGAGATAACACCCTTATTACCATGGCGTCCGGCCATTTTGTCACCGACAGAAATAACCCGCTTGGTCGCGACGTAAACCTTGCACATCTGGAGAACACCACTGCGTAGTTCATCGCCCCGCTTCATACTGTTGAGTTTGCCGTCACGTTCGTCGATGGCGTGATCAACAGCTGGCCAGTGTTCTGCAAAAATCTTTTGGACAGAAGCTTTCTTCTTTTCTTCGTTAAGTTTTCCAGAGAGCCATTGCAAGCGGAAATGTTGGGCACGTTCCGAAATGTAACGGTGGTCTTGGTCGCCTGCCAGAGGAGTGCCATCGTCGTCGGCCAGGGTACGTCCTAGAGAGGCTTCAAGTGCCTGAATCATGGCGACAAATTTTTCGGCTATTTTGGCGTTGCCCTCAGTTTCGATCTCTTTGAGTTCTTTTTCAAAGAGTCGACGTTCTTCTTCTGAAAGGCTCATTCGACGGGAGAATTTTTGAGTATCAATAACGATACCGTCGACACCCGAAGGGACTTCGAGGGAGTCGTTTTTGACATCTTCACCCGCACGACCAAAAATAGCGTGAAGGAGTTTTTCTTCTGGCGTCAGTTCAGTCTTCGATTTTGGAGAGACTTTACCGACGAGAATATCGCCTGGCTTGACTCGTGTTCCGACCTGGACGATACCATTCTCGTCAAGGTTGCGTAACATTTTTTCACTAACATTGGGAATGTCGCGTGTGAACTCTTCCCTGCCGAGCTTTGTTTCACGAATTTCAACGTCAAACTCTTCAATGTGAATTGAGGTGTAGACATCTCGCTGAACAAGCTCTTCGCTAATGATAATAGCGTCTTCGTAGTTGAAGCCATCAAATGACATAAAGCCAACCAAAACGTTTCGCCCAAGTGCAAGCTCACCACGGTGGGTTGCCGCCCCGTCGGCGATGATTTGCCCCTTTTTAACCTTTTGCCCCATTGAGACGATAGGGGTTTGGTTGAGGCAAGTACGTTCGTTAAGGCCTTTAAATTTCGTCAGTTCGTGCTCTTCTTCTCCGACGATAATTTTGGTCGCATCGACATAGGTTACGGTTCCGGCTTTTTGGGCTCGGACGACCATGCTCGAATTTTGAGCAACCTGTTTCTCCATACCGGTCCCGACGATTGGAGCTTCAGGGATAAGGAGAGGAACTGCTTGACGCTGCATATTTGATCCCATTAAAGCACGGTTCGCGTCATCGTGTTCGAGGAAAGGAATAAGGCCCGCTGAAACACCGACCATTTGGCTAGGCGCTACATCGATATACTCGACCTTTTTGGGAGGAACGAGGTCAAAGTCGGCTCGGTAACGTGCGAGGAGGTTGGTTCCAACAGTCGCAAGGAGTTTACCATTTTTTTGCGGGGAGTCAGCCGGAGCGACGTAAGCGTTGGACTCTTCGTCGGCACGGAGCCAACAGGTTTCGTCTTGAAGAACGCCATCAACCACTTTACGGTATGGTGTTACCAGGAATCCATAGTCGTCGATACTTGCAAAAATCGCCAAGCTCGAAATTAGACCGATATTTGTTCCTTCAGGAGTCTCGATCGGACAAATTCGACCGTAGTGAGAAATGTGAACGTCACGAACCTCGAAGCCGGCACGTTTTCGGTTAAGACCACCAGGCCCTAAAGCTGAAAGGCGGCGTTCGTGAGTGAGCTGTGAAAGTGGATTCGTCTGGTCAACGACTTGCGAAAGTTCACCACGTCCAAAAAAGTATTCAATCGCCGCCGAGATGCTCTTTGGATTGACCAACGCTCGAGGGGTCATGTCGGCGACATCTTTGATGCTCATCCGTTCCTGGACGGTACGACGGAGCTTAAGAAATCCTTTTCTCATTTCGTCACAGGCGAGCTCATCGATCGTTCGTAAACGTCGATTCCCCAAGTGGTCGATATCGTCAAGGTAGACATCGTCACCTTGCTCGACCAGTTTCACAAGGTACTGGACCGTTGCAACGAGGTCTTCAGAGCGGAGGGTCATCTCCTCCTCGGGAACAGTTAGCTCAAGCTTTCTGTTCATTCGGAAACGACCAACACGCCCGAGTCGATACCGGTTCGAATCGTAGAATTTTTCGATGAAAAGAGTTTTAGCTTTTTCAAGTTGTGGTGGGTTACCAGGTCGAAGCCGCTGGTAGATCCGTAGAATCGCCTCTTCATGACTCCCTGTTGGATCGTCCTCAAGGGCGTTAAATAAGACCTGAGTTTTGGGGAGAGGAATGACTTCGATCGAGCGGATGCCACAAGTACAGATCAACTCCGAAATGTTTTCAGTAATTTTCTTTCCGGCATCGAGAATGATTTCACCGGCATTTTCATGACCACTAGGGTACACGACATCATCGACGGCAATTTTGCCCTCGATTTTTTTGGCCGTAGAGGCCCCTTTGATTTTCTCTTTGGTCGTTTTGTAGAAAAGACGAATGAGATCGGCATCGGTGCTATAGGCGGGGTCCATGGCCCGCAACAGGGTCATTGCCGAGAAGCGACCACTTTGGTCAATTCGGACGGTGAGACTATCTTTTTTCGTTGTATTGACTTCTATCCAACTACCCCGTTCGGGAATGATTCGGCAGCTATGAAGCTTTCGGTCGGAGGTCGGATCTTGTTCAACGACAAAGTCGACACCAGGGCTACGGTGTAGTTGGCTAACGACGACACGTTCCGCACCGTTAATGATGAATTCACCACCACCAAGCATAACAGGGATGTCACCGAGATAGACCTCTTCTTCGATAGGTTCTTCCTTGTCGAGGCGGAGCCAAACACGAAGGGGGCGCCCATAGGTTAAGCGGAGCTGACGACATTCTTGTGGCGTGTAACGGGGTTTCCCCAATTCATACCGAAGGAAGCTGAGGGAGAGTTGCCCATCGTAGCTTTCAACAGGAAATATCTCACGAAAGACACTCTCAAGACCCTGGTCATTTCGCTTTGCAGGGTCGGTATCTTCTTGTAAGAATTTGGCGTAACTTACCGTTTGAATATCGGTCAAGTTAGGAATAGAATACTCGGCGGAATCACCACCGAAGTAACGGACTTCTGTGGGTTCTAGGCGGCGTTGAGCAGAGACAGCCATGTTGGCCCTGGCTCCTTATTCAAAATGCGGTAGAACGATCAAGATAAGAAAACACGAAAAATAGCCATCGTAGAAAACGGTCAAAGGGCCGGATCGACAAGAGAACGATCAAACGTCAATATCAATCTGGTAACCCCGAGTCTTTCTAGATGGTCTTTCAGAGAGAGTGGGTTCTTCGTTTCATCCAAAGGCACAGCAGTTATATACGAATAAAACAGCGGCACAAAATTAGAAACATATAATCTAGAGGCATTTAATCTAGAGGCACTGTGAGGGGTTGCAGCAAAATCTATTGGCAGCAAGAGCCGACGGGTCCGACTCGACCGACGGCAAACTACTTATGAAAAGAGCCACAAAACCTCAGGGTAAACACCTTGCGGACTAAGGCAACACCAAAATATTTCGAAGAAAGCGCCCCTAAAAAAGCACTTCAAGAAAAATTCAATGAAGACTTTCGAAAATTCACAAGGACTCGGCAGGAAAAAATCTCTGACGAGATTCAGCAAAGAAAGGAGAAACAGACAGAAGCTCTGGTGGGAAGAAGGAAGTCAAGGGCTTATTTGTCAAAACCAACGTCTCCGAGTAGTGCTGCCCATCAGGCCTAACTCACCGAAGAACATTAACCGCAACCAAACCCCAAAAATTACTTACTTTACCCCGAGCAAATCAACGAGAGACCTACAGGAAAAGGTTTTATGGAGCATTACCCATAAAACTATCTTGTAAAACTATCGCCGGCCAAACCTGCTACACACTTACAACCTCACTGAACGACGTAACTTAACACAGGTTCCTGAAAAAGAAAAGCCCGATTGTGCAAAAAATGTGCCGTACCATCAAAAAACCTTCGTGGTACGACATCATTTTAGTATTTCTCAAGAATTTTCCCTTAAGTTGGTCGTATTAGCAATTGTAAACAATCAGCAGAGAACTCTACCGTTATTTAAGCTCGACAGTTGCGCCAGCTTCTTCAAGTTCTGCTTTGACCTTTTCTGCATCTTCCTTGCTAACTTTCTCTTTGAGTGTAGCAGGAATGCCTTCAACCAATTTTTTGGCTTCCATGAGGCTAGCACCAGTGATGTTTTTGACGGCTTTGACGACACCTAGTTTTTTGTCACCAAAGGAGGTCATGACAACATCAAATTCGGTCTGCTCAGCGGCCTCTTCACCACCACCGCCGGCAGCTGGGCCAGCCATGACAACTCCACCACCTGCAGCAGCTTCGATTTCATGGACATCTTTGAGGTAATCGCTAAGCTCTTTAGCTTGCTTAAGGGTAAGTTCAGCGATTTGATCACCAAGAGTTTTTGTGGAGTCGCTGAATTCTTTCGTTGCGGTTTCTTCGGACATCGTATATACGATCCTTTCTGAAAAACGGTAAGGTACCGAAATGTCAAATGGTTCGAATGAGTATTAAATCGACGGTATATGGAAGCGTAACAAAAAAGGCTTATTCATCTTCACTTTTTGTTTTAATTTGGGCAGCAAGGTGACTACCAGGGCCAGTGACTTGTGCAGCGAGCGTTCGGCCAGGTCCAAGAATTTGCCCGATTAGCAAGCTTAGTTGCTCAGTACGGCTAGGCCATTTGCTGATCTCTTTAACCTTGGCAGGGGTAAGTGGCTCCCCATCCATCGCTCCACCACGAGTGACGAAATGTTCGAGCTCTTCATCACCGTCAAGTTTAACGACCTCTTTGGAGAGAGAGACAAAATCTTCGGCTCCCCAAACGACAGCACTGCTCCCTTTGAGACCTTCAAAAGCAGGAGCCAGCGAGGTTCCCTCCGTAGCACGTCGGGCAAGGCTGTTTTTCACAACCATAACTCGAATGCCTTTTTCGTGGAGCTGATCGCGCATCTTAACCGTGGCGTTTGCATCCATGCCAGTAAGGCTGACAATCAGGGCATCTTCGACACCATCGAGGCGACTTTTGAGGTCTTGGGTTAACAATTCTTTTACGTATTTACTCATGAAAACACCCTAAAGACGGGATTAAATTCTCTAATATTTAAATATTTATATTAAGGGTCGCCGTGCCCAAGCGATGATTTTTAGGTTACAGCTCGACTGGAAAAAGCCTAGCTAAAGCAACACTTAGGCGGATACAGCAATACCAGGGCTCATTGTGCCACTAATGCTAATGTTCTTAATGTAAGAGCCCTTGAGGGTTCCGGGTTTAAGGTCTTGAATATAACGGAGGAACGCCTGCAAATTTTCAGTTAATTGATCGGCTTCAAAGCTAAGGCGACCAAAGACAGCGTGGACATTCCCTGTGTTGTCATTTCGGAATTCGACTTTACCAGCTTTGTATTCCTTGACTGCCTTGGCGACATCAGGGGTTACCGTACCTGCCCTGGGTGAGGGCATGAGCCCACGCGGCCCAAGTATCCGGGCGAGTGGAGCGACAACGGTCATCATGTCGGGCGAAGCAATACATGCGTCGAAATCAAGGAAACCACCCTGAATCTCTTTCGCAAGGTCTTCTTGGCCAACACGATCGGCGCCAGCTTCGGTCGCTGCTTCGACCATTTCTCCTTTGGCAAAAACGATGACCCGCTGGTCTTTGCCAATACCATGAGGAAGGACGATCGAACCACGGATGATTTGATCGGCCTGCTTGGGATCGACCCCAAGGTGAAGGTGAACCTCGGCCGCCTGGTCAAATTTGGTCGTTCCAAATTCTTTAAGGAGAGAGATCGCTTTCTCAAGAGGCAAAGCCTCTTCTGTTGTTTTTTTGCTTAGTTCGCGAAAACGCTTGGAATGTTTCATAGTACGATTTCAACTCGATCTATTCTGTTTGCTAATAGCAAAGTTTATTTACTCAATTTACCAGCGAAATTTAGGTTTTTAGGCCGGTTGTCAGGGTTGCCGCAGAAGCGATGCCACAGGGAGAGTGTCGCTAAAACGACCTCTGCCAGAATAATCTTATGTGTCTCTTTGGCAACTCAACTTTTGTTTTCAAAGGTCGCTCAAAGGTTCTTTTTCGAAGTATTCTCCAAAGTCTCTTTCATGTAAAGGATGGCCATAACCACTAAAGTGTATTGACTAAAGTGCATTGCCAGCCTTTATTGCCAGCCTTTATTGCCAGCCTTTATGGTCAGGAGAAGTTAGTCGTTGGAAACCTCTAGCCCCATACTACGAGCAGTACCGGCAATCATTCGGCCAGCATGTTCGAGATCACGGGCGTTAAGATCGGCCATTTTGGTTTTGGAGATCTCATCAATTTGCGCCTGGGTGACAGTTCCAACCTTGTTTTGGTTTGGGATGCCAGACCCTTTTGCGATGCCGGCCGCCTGCTTGAGCAGGACAGCAGCAGGGGGGCTTTTGGTGACAAACTCAAAAGAACGATCACTAAAAACAGAGACGACAACCGGAATCGGGATACCGTTGTGTTCCTTGGTTCGATCGTTGAATTGTTGGACAAATTGTCCTAAGTTAACACCAAACTTACCGAGCGAGGTACCGACCGGCGGTGCTGGAGTCGCTTGCCCACCAGGGACCTGAAACTTCGCCTCGCCAACAAATTCCTTTGCCATGATTTATTTGCCGTATATATACAAAATTATTACCGATCATTGCCGGCCAAAACATCCAGAGGACAAATGTCCACAAGGAGGGGCAGACAATAACATTTCTTTTCACCAGTGGCCACTATACAGATAGTGACAAAAACAACTTCACACTTAGCGATTTAGCTTGTCTAGAGACTTTCGGGCACTAGGCACGCAACACCAGCAATACTACGCCAGACTCTTGTGAGTTGTTGTTTCCGAGCAGCGGTCTATCGTTTTCCCGTTTCACCAGAAGCGTTGTCAAAATCAATCGACAGGTGAAATTAAAAGAAGCTAGCCCGAAAATTTGTAATCTGAGTTTATAATGGAACTTTGCAATTCTACCAAGGTATAAAATCAGAGAATTTGGAGGATTATTGTAACAATCTTTACTAAAGCTTTTCGATTTGTTGGTGCTCAAGCTCAACTGGGGTTGAGCGGCCAAAAATTTGAATGATGACCGTTACACGACCATTTGATTCATCAATAGACTCGACTTCACCTTCAAAATTGGTAAAGTTGCCCTCGTTGACACGAACTCGGTCTCCATTGACAAAAGGGATCTTGACACGGAGCTTCTCGTCGCCTTCACCTGCCTTTTTCTCTTTCTTGATAATTCGCTCGACTTCGTGGGGGAGCATTGCTGCCGGCTTACCGGTCGCCCCTGTGAAGTCGCCGACTCCAGGAGTCTCACGAACTAGAAACCATGTGTCGTCGTTAAGTTCCATATGGACGACGATATAGCCAGGGTAGAGCTTTCGCTTGGTAATTTTCCTCTTGCCGTTTCGGAATTCGACGACATCTTCCATGGGGACAATGACTTCGCCAAAATATTCATCAAGTCCCTCCATTTTGACTCGGCGTTCGAGGGCTCGGGCGGCACTGTTTTCGCGATTGCTTTGAACTTTTAAAATATACCAGTTCCAGGTCGAGTTTTCTTCTGGCTCCTCTACTGTAGATTCATTGGTGGGCAAAGGAGTCTCTTCCTGGGCAGTTTGTGGCTCTGTTGGCGACGGTTCTTCGGAAGGGAGCCCTTCCACGGCAGGCTCTTTGGCAGATAGATCGTTTTCTTGAGGAGATTCGTTCATGATGACCTCTTATTTCTTTGCCTGTATTTAAAGTCGCCTAGTTCGGCCATTTGAAGAATCAGCTGAAGAAAAGCTAGGTAATGGGCCTGGAGTATATAGGTTTCGTTTATGCTGTAATAGGAACTGTAAATGTGGTATCAAACGATGCCGACTGTCAAGCCGTGTCCATCGGGGTGCTAGGTTCATCGGGTGCTAACTTGGGTTTTGCTGGTAACCGACACCGAGCAGATCAAACAGTAGGTGCCAAGCTGTGTCAAAACTAAATAATGCGGCTGTTAATATAAGCATCGTAACGATCACAACGAGTGAGCTTCGAACAATTTCTGGCTTCGATGGCCAGGAGACCTTGTTCATTTCGGCTTCGACCGAGATTAAAAAGTCGGCAAACCGTGGGTAGTAAACGAGGCGAAAAGTTGCCCACAGGCCAGCAAGGAGGAAGCCGATAGGAATGAAAATTTTGCCGTTACCTTCTCCGACGATCGGTTCATAATAGTAGAGTCGGTAAGAAGCGAACAAAACAATGATGGCAAAGACGGCAAAAGTGACCTGCCGGACGACCATTCCTTGCTTCGGTTTATGAAGAGATAAGCTAAAAAAGGAGGCAAAGTACCCAGCAGTCGACTGCTTGTTACTAGGATTAGCCATGGCGTCTATTGTTTTTAAAAAATAAAGATGGATCAAAATTAAGTCATCTATAGAAACAGCCTAGCCGCTGCCTTTTAAGGCAGACCGGCTCACTATCTGGTCTATAGAGCGTCAGGGTGCTGTTGTCGCTGCAAACACGCTAAAAAAGACTTTACCAGTTGTTCATAAATGAACAACGCCGTTCAGACGATATTCTAACACATTTCGCACCGATAAGGATATTTGCATCAGGTTTTTCTAATGCTATTTACCCTTCTCAGTAGCACCGTAAAAAGGCAGGGGCGGTGGGACTCGAACTCACAACACCTGGTTTTGGAAACCAGTACTCTACCAATTGAGCTACGCCCCTCTGCGCCTCGCAAAGAAGGCTTTCGCAAGAATAGATCAACGACCTTAAAGCCGAGGGAATCCTTGCACGACATCATCTCTGGAAAGGCATCCTGAAAATAATGTAGTCTATGAAATAATCCAGTAAAGACGAGAAAACGGCAGGTCAAAACGCCTGCCGTTTTTAATCGTCGAATTTACTTATTCAGTGATAGTACTGACAACACCAGAGCCGACAGTCCGCCCACCTTCACGAATTGCAAAGCGAACGTTTGTGTCCATAGCGACTGGCTTGCCAAGTTCAACAGTGATCTTGACGTTGTCACCAGGCATACACATTTCGGCATCGACCAGGTCGACCGAACCGGTAACATCAGTTGTGTTGAAGTAGAACTGTGGCTTGTAGCCGTTGAAGAAAGGAGTCTTACGACCACCTTCGTCTTTGGACAAGCAATAGATTTCTGCTTCAAATTTGGTGTGTGGGGTGATTGACCCTGGCTTGGCCAAGACCTGACCACGTTGGACATCTTCACGTTTGACACCTCGCAAGAGGCAACCAACGTTTTCTCCAGCGCGACCTTCGCCCATCTCTTTACGGAACATTTCGACACCGGTGCAGGTCGTTTTGGTCGGTTCGGTGGTAAGACCGATAATTTCGACTTCTTCACCAACCTTGACGATACCACGATCAATTTTACCAGTGACAACAGTTCCACGACCTTCAATGGAGAAGACGTCTTCGATAGCCATTAGGAAAGGCTTGTCGACATCGCGTTCTGGAAGTGGAATGAACTCGTCGAGTGCCGCAAGAAGTTCGTCAATACATTTTCGAGCTTCTGGGTCATTTGGGTTTTCATAAGCAGGTAAGGCCGAACCACGAATGACAGGGGCGTCGTCCCCTTCGAAGTCGTACTTATTGAGCAATTCACGTACGTCCATTTCGACAAGTTCAAGCATCTCTTCGTCATCGACGAGATCGCATTTGTTGAGGAAAACAACGATACGTGGCACATCTACCTGACGGGCAAGCAGGACATGTTCCTTGGTCTGAGGCATAGGGCCATCATACGCGGAAACCACCAAAATCGCACCGTCCATTTGGGCGGCACCGGTGATCATGTTCTTGATAAAGTCGGCGTGACCTGGACAGTCGATATGCGCGTAATGACGTGCATCCGATTCGTATTCCACGTGAGAAACGTGAATGGTTACTGTTTTGGTGGAGTCACGAACGGTCCCACCTTTAGCGACATCGGAGTAAGCTTTCGCTTCTGCCATACCCTTGGCTGCCTGACAAGACAAGAGGGCACTGGTTAATGTCGTTTTGCCGTGGTCGATGTGACCAATGGTGCCGACGTTCACGTGCGGCTTGGTTCTTTCGAATACCTCCTTGGCCATGTTTCTTTTCTACCTGTATTTCTAGCGCGTGATGTAAAAAAACGAAAAACGATAATTCTTTCGGACAACACCGACTCTACTCAACCAGATGACAAATTCAAGAGGCGGCAACGCAAAAAACGGACCGTTGCGTAAACCGTCGTGTAAATTTATCGTCTTTGTCAAATAGCTCGTCAATGTGACGAAAAGAGCTGTTGGTGGGATTTGAACCCACGACCTCTTCATTACCAATGAAGTGCTCTACCGACTGAGCTACAACAGCCTCTGGGGCATACTGCGCCCTTGGTTTTCAAAATACTGGCCATAAAAAGTGGCGTACCAACCTTTTATGTCCGCTTGTCTCTTGTTTCTATCTCTAACCATCCCTTTTTAACGAGAGAGACCCACACCGTCAATGCTCATAAAGCACACCGCTCATAAAGCACACCGCCAATGCTCGTAAAAGGGTCAACAACTCGTAAAATAAAAAGGCTAGAAAGAGCGGGTGAAGGGAATCGAACCCTCGTCGCCAGCTTGGAAGGCTGGAGCTTTACCACTAAGCAACACCCGCATAGTTTCCAGTTTCCACAGCTAAAATCCACAGCAACAGCTTTGGCGCTATAAGCTTTGGCTTAGCCAGCGGCGCGACCCTTAGCCAGCGGCGCGACCCCCTAGACAATCTGCCGAAACAGAGAGTCAAAGAGGAGCAATAGCCCACTTGATCAGGATCAATGTAAAAACTCGTCAACACAAAAAACTCGTAGTTTTCACCCTCCCGCGGCGCGAGCCATTATCCACCAAAATCCCGAAGGAATCAAGGCCTCAAAGGGAGAGGTCTCCATCGGATCGGCGAGCTACTTGCGGCCTCTCCCATGGACTTTAAGTGGGAGGTGAAGGATTCGAACCTTCGAAGCTTGCGCAACAGATTTACAGTCTGTCCCCTTTGGCCACTCGGGTAACCTCCCGGTCTGTTTTTTCAGTCTGTTTTTTCAACACCTTTGCTGCAGTGAACTTACCTTGGCAAAAGCTCTTCGAGTATGGCCCCCGTTGCAGGATTTCTTCCCCTCTTTTAAAGTCGTATTTAATTAACGACAAAAAGAGAAAAATTGGCGTCGAAAAGAGCCAGCGGAGAGATTCGAACTCACGACCTGCTGATTACAAATCAGCTGCTCTGCCAACTGAGCTACGCTGGCACAATACTCGGCGAAAACCAGTTAATATAACGGTGGTCGCTATTCTTGCAATATCTGTTTGGGCAAAAAAAGGGAATTTGTCCCCCTTTTTTACTCACCCCCAAAACTCTGTTTTATCCCCTTGTAGATAGGTTTTTTTACTTGGGCCTTGAGGCAGAAATATGGTCGTTTTTCGACAGGTTTTCGGAGGGACCAAGTAACCTTTCTCGCCGTCGTTGGGTTAGAAGAGAGGAGGTATTTCAGGAGGTTCGGCCCATTCACAAAAAACCACTTCATAAAAAGTGGTTTTTTGTGAGGAACAATGTTACGGGAACAAAGAGGTCAAAACCTGTAGAAAGAAGGTTGCCCTGTTTACTCAGGATCGATTTTCTCTTTCTTGGCCGCGACACGTAGTTTGTTCAGTGCCCTCGCCTCGATTTGGCGAACACGCTCTTTGGTGACTTCAAGGATTTTTCCTACCTCCTGGAGGGTTTTGGGCTCTTCTTGATAGTTTAGGCCAAATCGATGGATGATAATTTGTTGCTCACGCTTGTCTAGGTAGTGAAGCATGTTACCGATTTGTTGTTCACGTACACGGTTTTCGGCCTCCTGCTTGGCGGCGTTGGCGCGAAAATCTTCCTTGAACTGAAAGGTCTCGTCAGCGGTGTTGCGAAAGCGGTCTTGATGTTTTAGTTCTGCCGGAATGGAGCGGGCAAAATTCTTCATGATCGCCCAGGTGGCATAGGTACTAAACTTGTTTCCAAGTGTGTAGTTGAACTTTTCTATCGCCCGAATAAGTGACATATTACCGTCAGAGATCAAGGTAAAGAACCCTCGGTTGGCGGCACTATGTTTCTTGGCGACCGAAACAACAAGCCGCAGGTTCGCTTTTAAAATCTGGTTTTTAACCTTGATCGCCTGTTGATAGAGGGATTCGATCTCGTCAAGAACCTGTTTTGTAAGGGGTTTTCTGGTCACTGCAGACGAGCCCTCTTCTGCTGGGACATCTCCTTTTTGCCGAGAAGCTTGCCAAGCCCCTGGCTCTGCTGCTTGTGCCTCTTCCGCTCCCTGTCGGAGTTTTGAGGCCTTGAACTTCAGATAGTTGTATTTTCGGAAAAGGTGAGCTTCCTGTTGTCGATTAAGAAGGGGGGTTTGGTAAAGAGCTGCCAAATAAGGCGGGAGGTTGCTTGGTGGTCGAACCTTGTTCTCTTTTTCCTGAGGGAGAAGGAGTTCGGAGAGGATTTCTGCATCGAGGTCGTCGTCGGTCGTTGCGGCGGCAAACTCGTCACTGTCCATGTAGTCTAGGGGAAGTTGTAGGACATGTTCGGTTCGGATTTCGCTAAGAATTCTGTAAATACTGCTCGGAGTCCGTTGAAATCGGTCGGAGAGGTTTTTGACAGATTCACCACTGTGGTACTGTTCATAGATCGACCGTTTCCCCTCATGGGAGAGGGAATCATTTTGGTTGGGAAAGATCGCTATGCGAGGATTTTTCTTATCGTATTCTTTGAGGGTATAGCGTATTGTCTCGGTCGATCGGCCTAGTTCTTTGCCTAGCCGTTTGGTGACTTCCGAGAATTTATACCCTGCGTGGGCAAGGTGTCGGGCCGATTGGGCGATATTGTTTTTCTCTTGATAGCTTAGTTGGCGGAACCGCTCGCTACGAAGGACTTGTTCCTTGTTTTTTACGAGAAACCTCTCGATACTACTGTCAAGAAAGCCGAGGCGTTTGCGGCCGTTATAGAGAAAGCGACGGGCGATGAGTCCCTGTTCTCGCCATCGTGAAATTGTTTTGGTAGCGACCTGAAATCGTTTGCTGAGATCTTGAATTGTGTGGACCGTTTCGCCCGCTTCGTTGACTGGAATACAGGCAAGGAATGAGAGGTCTTCGATAAAAATACGAAGGTCATGGATTGCATCGCGTCCATGAATTAATATTATTTCGGTCTTATCTGGTCGCTGACCTGTTATACGGAAGTAGAGGTATTCGAAGCTGTACTCTTTTTCTGGGAGTAGCTCTTCAATGAGTCGCTCGGCGCGCAAGGTCTCCTCATACTGTACTTTGGGCGGAGTAAAGCGAAGTTGATCGCATAGTTGGGCAATCGCAAGATTTTGGTATCGTTTGTTCACGGCGAAACCCTTTCTTTCGCTGATGTAAACATTCTTTGTGTTATAGGATTTTGCAAGACCCATCCTATAGGAACATGCAATTATGGCAGATCGACGCCGGTTCCCGCCTGTAACGGACTAGGTGCAATTTGAGGGCCAAGGAGGGCCTATTATTCTATAAAAAATTAAAAATTATGTCGTTGTTTGTATTGCCACCTTGTGAGGTTGAAAATCCTAAATCCTTGCGCTTTGACGCTAAAAGAAGTCGTGTGTCAGTGCCTCTCCATCATGAAGAGGATTTCCCATCTTATCAATGGTACTCGGTAAAGTCATGAATTGCTTCATTACGTTGAAAAAAATGAAAAGTTCTGTACAAATGACGACTAGTTATTCGGTATAGGTTGTGGCGAATGAATATTTGACATTGGGAAAATAGGCAAAATGGAAGGTCTGCGTCGGTGCTTATGTCGTTTGCTTGGACGGGCGGGTTGTTCTAAAATAAAGTCGCCGCAAAGCTGTCGGCTGGTTGGTAGATATTCATCACTTTAGAGGCCAAAACTTCCTTAATAGCCCGATATCTTACCTCTTTTTTGAAAAAATCGGGTGAAAAATGAAGGTTTTTCTACCCAACATAGGTGCGTTATATTTTTCTTGGGAGGTATTTGTTCTCGATTTGGAGAGGAGCGAAGGAGAGACGTTGCTGGCTGGTCCCTCTACGTTAGGGAGGGTGTATCGCCTGGTCAGGTTCGTTTTTTCCGAAAAATCGTTATGAAACGTGCAAGGAAAGGCTGCGGATTTGACGAAATCGCATATAAACAGGGGAGGTGGAGGTGAGCTTCCTTTCGTCGGTCACCCAGATAATCAAGTCGTATGATATAGGTTGAAAAATGTTTGTTTTGAAAAGGTATAAGTCGTTTCTGTATATTGGTTTATGTCTTTTTGGGGTGATTGGATTTCTGGGAGAGTCTGGCTTGGCTCCTGGCTTGGGCACCTTAATGGCCCAGGAGAACGAGCTAGATAGCCACCTTTTGCCACCAAAAAACTTTAGCAATAAGATCTTTGGGATTGAGAAAAACTTAGGAGAGCGAAAGGTCGTTGTCGGACTTACTACCGAGGGAAAAATTCATATTGTCGATGCTGAAAAAGAGGTCCATGATCTTCCCGTGGCGACGAAAGTCGATATCGAATACACCGAGCAGATCTTTGAAAATGGAAATAACGTTTTGGCAAAACGGACTGACCTTAGTGCCAAAGCCAAAATAACATTGCACGAAACAAAGGTGACACAAAATCGCCTTTTGCCTGCCAAGCACAATGTCATTTATGTTGTTGAAAACGATCGGCTTGTAATTGATGCAGAGGTCCATTTAGACGAGTCAGATGAGGCACCCGTGTTGCCTACAGGAAAAAAACCGGGGAAAGGGTACGACCTTGTACCTTCGGCCGAACCGTTGACTCGCGAGGAATTGCAAATATTGGATGTTCCGCTGAATACGGCAATTTTGCATAAACTGTTTCCTGAAACCGACCTTGAGGTCGGTGATAAATGGGAAGTTGAAGGAGAGTCGGCCGCCGAGCTTCTTGGCCTTGATGTATTAGATGAAGGTGGTTTGACGGGAAAAGTTGTCGAATTGTCAGACGATCGACTATTGTGGCATATGAGTGGATCTATAACGGGCGCTCAGTCGGCAGCAAAAATAGAAATGAAAGTAACACTCGAAGGGACATTCAATTTGGCAGAGGGAGTAATAACGACCCTAAAAGCCCAGTTCCACGAAAAAAAATCGGCCGGGTTTATTGAGCCGGGGCACGACCTTAAGGTCGACTTATCAGTGAGTATTTTGCCGCAAGAGAGTATTCTAAAAGACGAGGAGGTTCAGGAAGGAGAAGGTATTGATAAAAAAGAGCGTGGTCAGGCACACTTTGTTTCTCAAAAAGAGCTTGCCTCTCTCGCACTTCCACTCAAAGGGAACTCGTATCTTTTATTGCATTCACCTGTGGGCAACTTCGCTTTTTTGCATGATCGTCGTTGGCATACAGTTTTGGATCGGTACGATATGACTGTTTTACGAATGATTACCGATGGCCAGCTCATTGGGCAGTGCCATGTGACCCGATTGCCCAAATTTCCAAAGGGGAAAAAACTCTCTAAAGAGTTGTTCGAGAAAAATATTCGTCTCGCTCAGGGAGATCAATTACAACAGGTCGTCTCTTCAGAGGTTCTTGAGGAAACTGGTTCCGTTCAAGTACTACGATTGGTTGGTGTTGGGCATGTTAATGGACTTCCTATGCAGTGGATTTATTACCATTTTTTAAGCGATGATGGGCAACAAGCCTCTTATGTTTTTTCTTACGAGCCAAAATATGCCGGAGTCTTTGGAGTAACGGATCGGATCATGGCCGAAAGTTTTCAGTTCCGTGAAAAAAGCAAGGCAGCGGCTAAAAAAACAAAAGAGACCTCCTCGTAACAAAGCCGATTCGATCGTTAAGATTTTTTAGCACGTGTGTAAAGAGAAAAGAAGTTGATGGTGACGTCAGGTCCAGTCGGTAAAGATTGCCCCTTGTTGAGGACGGTTTTTTAGCAAGTAGTCGGCTGCATAGGCGGCCGTATCGATTTGGTCGGAGGTCTCTTGAGGAAGGCCAGTCCAACCGAGAAGCTCGGCCTCAAAGGTTGCAAGCCACCCATTATTCGCTTCGGGAAAATAGATCTCCCCTTGTTGTAGTTTGTTAATGAAGGGGGCGGCACGGGTTACTTTGTCTTGGCCTCTGGTTGCAATCGTCTCAATTGGCAAGTGTTGCCCTAAGATGTCAACAGCCGCTTTGCCAAGTTTTTCGTTCTCAATGAGAATTTTTTTTGGTTGCCACTTTTTAGCGATGTTTTCAATCGCAGCACACAAACGGTCGAAGCTGACCCGCTCTCGCCAAACGCTTAAAAGAAACAGTCGATCAGGATAGACAGGGTTGTGACTCCAGAACCAGGTCGAGGCGACCGACCAACTCGGTTGGTAACCTTTCGTTTCACGAGCCTTTTCAGCACTCGTTCCTGCCGGGTCAATTGTTGTAAAGACGGTTCCTTCTTTGAGAGAGATTGTTTGCGGGGTATCTTTTGTCTGATTAAGGGGAAAAAATTTCCCACCGTCAAACGAGTAGTACTGTAGCCACTCTTGTTTGATAAGGCCAATATCTTGAATACGCCAGTCACCATTTAAAAGTCTTTCTCGTAAAACAGTCGGCAGGTTTTGGAGACTTTTGGTGTACTCTTTTTCGTTGACGAAAGGGTTATCGGCGATTGAGGCTGGTATAAAAACGCGGCCATTTTTTTGGTAGAATTTTTTCGGTTTTAAGTGGTCAAATTCGGGAATAAACCGACGCTTGACCCATTGGTGACCGAGGTTGCCGGGGTTGCTGGCGGCCCGGATTCGTAGTGGGACGTTAATTTTTTTGGTCGATCTCAAACGTGAAAACATAAAAAGGTAATCGTTTTCGGTGAATTCGGTCAACTCGTCAAAGGCGATGTATTGGTATTCACTCGATCCGTAACGGAATTTGTCGAGACTGTTTTTTAAGTAACCAAAGCTGATTGTCGCCGGTGAGCCTTGTGAGGTTGGAAAAGTCCATCGCCAATCACGGCTGTTCCAGGTCGCCGAGGTGTGTGAAAACCAGGCATGACTTTGTGGCAAAAGACCGCCAGAGAGGCGAAGTCGAGGCAGATCTTTTCGGAGAATAATAGCAGAGTATCCTGGTATATGAACGTATTGCAGGGCACCCATGAGTAAGGCGTTACTTTTACCACCCCCGGCGGCTCCACCGTAAAAAACTTCCCGTTTCTTTTGCTTGAGAAAAAGTGTCTGTTTGGGGGTAGGGGCGATTGGACAATAGATTTGGAGGGGAGTGTTATTGGTTTTATTGGTCGGTTTGGGGAAGAGTTTTAGAAGAGCCTTGAGTTGTTCGTCGGTTGCGAATTTGATCCATGAGGTATCGGATAATTTCATCTCGTTGTTCTTCGGGGATTTGTGTGGCATCGGGCTCGCCTTCTTTGTTGTTCTGGGTGATTTGTTGTATGATTTGCCGGATTTCTGCCAGAACTTTCCGAGCTTGTTCCAGGAGTCGCCAATCTCCTCCCTGAGCCTCCTTTGAGGAGAGGTACCAAGAGTTCATGTACTCGTACCATTGATGTTCTAATCGTTTTTTGTGGAGTAGTAGTGTCAGGTTGGGTAGGGACTCTTCCTCTTTGAAAAGAAGTTCCATGGAGAGCCACTTTTTTGTTTTTGAAACAATTCGGCTAACTTGAGTAGGGCGAACGTTGTATTGTTGACCGACTTCGGTAAGCGATTTTCCGTGAACAGTGACTGCCGTGAAAATATCGTACTCGCGGTTTGTTGGTGGTTTGTTCATATTTTGAGCCTGCGAAAATCAAAAGAAAAAGTTAATAGAGATAAAACGTTGGCTCGTGACGAAAGACTTTTTGAAAAATCTTATCGTAGAGATTTTGTTGCGGTCGTTTGCATTTGGGGATGGTGCTTCGAGGGACCGAGCCATTCGAACGAGGCAACTGCCCGACCAAACGAGGTTTTGAAACGGATATCTTGGAAATACTGTTTTCCGTGGTGGCCTGTTTTTGAGAAGCCGACAGCTTTCCAGGCTGATGATAATTTGCAATAAGAAATGACTGCGGGATGACTTGCTGTAATGTTTATACGGAACCCTAATTCTTGTTGATGGGTCGCAACACTTTCTAACAGGGATGAGCCGATCCCCAGTCCCTGATAGTCAGGAAGGGTAACGATACGGCTAATTCGTTTACGCCCTTTTCTGCCAAACATGCCGACGACGGCGCAGAAGGCGACCGGTTGGTCGTCCCATGTTGCCAGGTAGCAGGTCGCTGATTGAGGTATGTTGTGGTTTAAATAGTGATGCTTTGAAAAAATTGACCAGAGGGTTTGTCGACAACGGACGATTTCCAGCTCAATAGGTGGCCTTTGCCGAAGGCACTCTCGGGCGAGCTGGCCCGAGCCCATGTCGTAAACCCAGTCGGGCCTTAACCAATCGAGGATATCGGTATGACAACTGATTGCTACGAATTTCTTCTCGATTCTTTTTTTCCGAATAGCACGAGCTGCCGAATAAGAGATCGCATGGGCAACTTGGCGATCAACGACACTGGTAAACTCGTCGAAGGCGAGTACCGAGTCTGATGAAAGAAGGGCCAGGGCGAGATCGGCACGGAACTTTTCACCCGTTGAAAGGATCGAATAGGGGCGTAGCCAGGCTTTCGGTGAGGAAAGACCAACACTTGTCAATAGATGAGTGACCTCTTTGATCGTCGACTTTAAGGGGAAGTGATCGATTATTGAGACCTCTTTTTTCCATCGGGTCTTTTTAGGGTTGTAGTATTGTTTTTCGTAGACTTTTTGAGCGAGTGTCGATTTGCCCGACCCTGATGGCCCGACGATTGCACCGATCGACCAATCTTCACTCAGCAGTGGTAGCTCTGATTGAATTTCAGTTTTACACAACGAGGCCTCTTCCTGGTCGAGACCAAACATCCCGATGACTTGTTCGCTGCGAAAACTCGGTTTAGTATGGCAAACTAGGTTGTAGTTATGTTTTTGAACTTTCATAAAATGTCCCCTGTCGTTCGTTATTGTTTATGGTTAGAGAGTCAGAATCCGGCAAGAATAACCTTTTCTTTTGACGAGATCATAGACCTCTCTTTGTTCTTCTTCGTCGGTGCACTCAATTTGGATGTGATGGAATTCAGGCACAGCGACTTTGCGTTGTCTGGCATTCCTGTCTTGTTGTTCGATCTTCTCAAGAGAGGCTAAAATTTGTTTGTTCTTCGACTCGATCGATTTGCTCAGACTAGCAAGCTCAGCTTTGTCTTTTTGGGAGAGCTGTGTTGTGTAGTCGCTAAAGATCGCCAAAGCCCGCTCTTCTTTTTGTGAGAGTTGTAAAACAAGAGCAGGGATTTTTGGTGGCGACTTACTTTTAGCTGCTGCTTGAAGCTCAGTTAAAATTTCAAGGCGCAGGTGACCGTCGAGGAGGATAAACTGCTCTTCGTTTTTTTTCTGCCGGCTTGGGGTGACGACGATCGGCTGAGTAAAGCCGATTTCCTGAAGTAGTGAGGTCAGGAGATCTTTTTGTCTCTTGGGGTGTTTTCGCCAACGATTTTTTCGGGGAATAATAGACGAAATGGGAATTCGGCGAAGCGAGAGAATTCGATCGGCGACCACTCCATTTTTGGTTTTGTAAACAGGTTTTTTAGCTTTGGGAATGGTCATTATTACTATCCAGTTTAATTTCAATGCGGAGAACCCTTTCGCCGAGTTCGTCAATTCTTTCGCGACATTCCAGGCTGTCAACAATATTGGTTTCAATTTTGGTGAGCCGGCCATGGATACTGTACGCCCAGGGGATTCCGGCCATCATTATCGTAACGCCTAGTCCAACGAGGCAGGTTAAGAGAGTCATTGTCATGCTGATGTCCACGTTTTTAGTCCTTAATTTTTTACGGAGAATGTGAGCCATGGAGTGAGCTGAAGATTTCACGGAAAAATGGTTCTCATTTATGTTTGTTAACTCTATATCTCTTCGTTAAATTTTTCAAATAATGGCACAGTTTTTAAAAGCGCTGAGGAGGTTGAGATATTTTTAGAGCGGTTTTTAGAAATTGGTATAAGAAATTACTCGACTGGCGGTGTTTGCATGTCGATAAAATTAAAGTACAATATGGTACTGCCTTCGGCCCAAATTTCCGGCAGAGGGACCAATTTTTAGCGTTAGTAAAGATCAAACAAGAGCTAGTGCGCAGCACGCCAGATCTTTCTAGTCTCGCAGCGATACCACTCGCCGCAAAACCGTTGGTCGAAGGTTTTTCTTTTTTTAGAAGTGTCCTCAAGAGGACAGTTTTCTGCAGAAGTGGCCTATATTTATCCTCAGGTTATTCTCGGGGTCTTTTCAACCAGCGCTATCGTTTTAAGACCTGCTTGTTTTAAGATTTTTGTCTTGAAATTTTCTTCCTTGAGCGAGTAGAACTTTTTCATGAGTTCGTCACAACAATCAGAGGCTCGGTAATTGGGGCTCGGTTTTATGGCCTCGACATAAGCTTTTGCCACCCTTTGGGCGACCGTCATTGATTGTTTGTGAGTAAATAAAGGTTCTGGTTTAGAGTGTTTTTCAGATGACTTTAAAGAAGACCGACCCATACCAAGAAGATCCATCCACCCATAAAAAGATGGACACTCATAATAAACCATAGCCAAATACGGAATGGTATTTTGCTTGACTTGTGGCGGACAAGAATTTGAGCCAAAACCCCACCAGGCCAACCACAGATTGCGCAAAATATTAGCAACGTTTTTTCTGAAATTCGGGATCCCGATTCGCGGCGAGCTTTGAGCTTATCGAGTGAAAAGAGGAAAAACGTTGCGCCACTCATAACCAGGGTCGCCCCCATATAAACGATTTGGTAGATCTCTGGTCGATATTTTTCGCTAAAAAGAGCAGCACAAACGACCAAAAGAGCACCCAAAAGCCACAATGATGTGAGGACGCCACTAAGGGTAGACAGGGAGAGCCGAAAGGGCTTTTTATTCGTTTCGTTCATCATGGATGTCTGTAGGAGGGTAGATTATTAGAGGCGAGGTCGACGAGAAGCGGCTCTCTCTTTTTTCTGCTTTCTCATAAAAAGCAGTTGAATCGAGGACTATTTATTGCTTATATTGAACATTGGCAATTACATCAATAGCCGTTGATACTCCCAGCTCTTTAAGGAGCCATTTTTGAAACGGGGGGGCTAGCTATCGGCTGAGATATCTTATTCTATTCGAAAAGTTTAAAACGAATAAGTCTTTAAAGAATTGAGTGTAAACAAAATGGGAACTATTAAAACTCTACCGGTCGTCTCTGTTATTCCATTGGCCCTGTGTGGATTTGTTGGGATACTCCTTGTTTTCCCTCAGCAAGGAATAACGCCGCCAAGTGGTAATCCATTATCTGTTACTGTCGTTGGGAAACAGGATTCATCTGGTGATTGGCCACATTGGCTTGGCCCAAAATATGATGGTATTTCGGAAGATCAATTATGGAGCCCAGAAACTTTTAAGAAGGGCCCCAAAGAGCTTTGGAAGGCGAGTGTCGGCATTGGGTATAGCTCGTTTGCTATCTCGGATGGAAAGCTCTATACGATGGGGCACGATGGGAAAAAACCAAAAGGGAAAGAGACCGTTTATTGTGTCGACACGGAAACTGGAAAGACTGTCTGGCAATTCGACTATGAGAGTCTTTTAGTCGACAATACCCATTCGGGTGGCCCTGGGGCGACCCCCGCCGTCGATGAGAAGAACGTTTACGCCCTTTCTCGCGAAGGGATGCTCTATTGCCTTGATAAAGTGACGGGCAAAGAGGTTTGGTCGAAACAACTTGCAACACTCGTTGGGGTTGCGCTTCCACCGTGGGGCTTTACCTGCTCTCCACTACTTCTTGAGGACAAGGTTATCTTGGATGTTGGTTGTACTATTGCTCTGAATAAAGAGTCGGGCAAAGAGATCTGGCGTTCGGAAAAATTCCATCCTGGCTATGGAGCAGCTAGACCGCTAACGATTGCAGGAGAAGAGATGGTCGCTGTACTCAATAACGACTTTGTCATGATTTTTAACGCTAAAACTGGGAAAGAGTTTGCCAGAAGTAAATGGAAAACGAATTTTGATTGTAGTGCTTCAACACCAGTTGTTATCGATGATACGATCTTTATCTCGACAGGGTATAACGAAGGTTGTGTGTTGCTAAAAATTACCGACAAAGGGCTTGAGCCGATTTATGAAAACCGAAAAATGAGAAATCATTTCAATAATACTGTCTACTGGGAAGGGAACCTATACGGGATAGATGGCAATACCCACAGCCGTCGGCGTGGCAAGATCGTTTGTATGGATTATAAAACGGGCGAAGAGAAATGGAATAAAGTCGGTTATGGTGTCGGGTCGGTTTTAGTCTCTCGTGGATACCTTATCATCCTCTCTGATGAAGGTGATCTTATTTTGGCAAAAGCTTCTGCGGAGAAATATGATGAGCTGGCCAAACATCGGGTTTTAAATGGCCTATGTTGGACAGTCCCTGTTTTAACGGGTGGGCGACTCTATTGCCGTGATGCGACCGGGAACCTTGTTTGTCTAGATTTAACCGAATCATCGTAGGTGCCAGTCGTTTCAGAGCGACTGTTACAAAAGTGGTGGTAATAAAGTAACGACACAACAAAGTAACGACACAAGAGTGACTGTATGGCTGTCGCTTGAAAAAAATTTTCTAACGATGGACAGAAAAGTGCAGAGCTGCTTTCAACGAGTGGGGGGCCATCTATTCTCTCTACTCGTCGGAGTACATCTGGTGTTTGCATTCGGGCTCAGGTTCGAATAGAATAGACTCTGTACAAAAGAAATTTTTACAGTATCTAGCGTAATACAAGGCTTTTTATGACCGATACCAGATCTGATTTTCACCCAGGAGTTGGGGGAGAAATCAGCACCGAAGAGATCAAGCAATGGCTAAAAAGTAACAAGCTGCGATGTACCTCGGCAAGGATTGCGGTTCTCAAGTTGATGGCTCGCTCGCAGTTTCCCCTAAGTCATGCAGAGATTGCCGACGAGCTAATGCCTGGCGGTTTCGATAAATCGACGATTTTTCGATCTTTACAGGAGCTTTCCAAAAAAAGACTTATTCGAAAAATCGATCTTGGTGATCAAGTGCGCCGGTATGAGCTCGCCCTCCCTGCGGGAGAAAATGGGAGTGAAGAGTTTGAAAATAATCATAGCCATTTTATGTGTACCTCTTGTAATAAAGTCCTCTGTCTTGGAAATCCGCCACTAAAGGAGCTTCTGAGCCAGAACGTGACTATCTATAAAATTCAGGAGGTCCTACTCAAAGGAATCTGTTCCGAATGTCGGTAGGCCGTTTGTACTGCCCCCCTAACTTGTTCCGTAGCTGTTTTCGTTTCTATCGTATTAGGGAAAGGGAACGCCATGTCTGAGAGATCGCCAGAAAATTTTAGTTCTGAGAAGTTTTCTTCAAAATCAGAAAACCAGACTCCTAGTGATTCTTCAGAGAGGCCACATTCAGGTGAGGGGAGATCACACACGGGTGGGGTGGACGACGGTTTTTGCGAATACCCGCCACTAAGCAAGGGGCCTTCTTGGAGCACGACCAGTGATAATAGTTGGAACCTCTCAGCCCATGTTTATCACATTACCCAGCAGAAAGGGACTGAATTGCCCTTTAGTGGCGAGTATTGGAACCACTTTGAATACGGTATCTATGAGTGTGTCTGTTGCAGAATCCCCCTTTTTCATTCGACCGCAAAGTATTCAACCAGTTGTGGCTGGCCTAGTTTTACAAAGACAATCAAAGAAAACAATACACAAGAAGAAGACGACTTCAGCTACGGTATGTGTCGACGGACTGAGGTTCTTTGTGGGAATTGTGGCGCCCATCTTGGGCATCTCTTCTCAGATGGCCCCCCGCCGACAGGGCAGCGGTATTGTATCAACTCGGCGTCGTTAATATTTCAGCCGTTGCAAAAGCCAGATGAATAACCAAACGAGTTAAATGAACAACCACCTGGTATTGGTCTCTCTGAAAACTGACTGAAACGAGTCCAGTGCAGCAAGAACCTCTAGCACGGTCGGGATATTCGTCAGGCAGTATTTACGTTGTTGGCAACGCCCTTCGCAACGCCGAGATCAAATGAAGGCTTCACTAACAAGTGCCCACAAACTTCCTCTACTGAGTAGACGAAATTCTTAAAACGACACGACCTGACGACGGTGCTGATCACATTTGATCATAACAGAGACAACTCAGACATGGCCGGTGAGGGGCTCTACTCGGTAAACAGAATAGGTTGTATTCTATCAGTAAGCAGAGACGTGGTACTCTATTCAGAAGCAGGTGGGTACTTTTCCCAGAAACACGGAATCCGAAAACACAGAATGGAGAAGCACAGAATGACGAAAAACCTGCCCGGGCACAAGGCGCAGACAGGTCTTCCGAGTTGAAATCCCTTAAAGAAGAATAATACATAAGGAAATTTCAAAAATGAAACGCCGCCATTTTAGTAAAATAAAAATTTCGTGGCAAATGGAAAAAGGCCAGAAATGAAGAAAACAGTCTAAATATTTTTGAAAAAGAATTGTTTTAGAGAGATGTTCTGCAGGAGAGGGAAGGCGAGAATAAGCGACTAGTCTGTGCTTTAAGGGTGTGAGTACCAATTGTCGCCATCCTGCAATTCTGGTGCATTTTCTTTTGCCAGTTCCGCTATCGATTTGTTGTTGTCGATCTTTGGCAGGTGCAGATATTATTCCCACCGGTCGGTTGGGCGGTTTAGAATCTCACTGGCGATAATCATATTTTGAAGACTTTCAGCAGATGAGAGCATGGTAAGAATATCAAGATGATACTGGTTGTCGTTTTGCTTTCTTCTGTAAGCTTTATCATGGACGTTATCTTGGGCTTGATCTTTGGCAAGTTGTTGTTGCCGTTTTAGCTGCCGTTCTTTTTTTCTTTTAGCTTGATCTTGGCTTGGAAGTCGGTGAATTTCAGAAGCGCCAAAGGCTGAATGGCTTCCAGGGATCGGCCTAGCCCTCGGAACTGGTGACTCAGCTTGATATTCACTACCCTGAAAGGCCGAATGGCTCTCTTCAACCGGTTGAGCCATTTGGGGCTGAGCCATCGGTGGCTGACCTTCTGGTGGTCGCTGACGCCGTTTGGGAGGCTGTTGCTGCTCGACAGCTTCGTCCATCGATTGGACAATCTTTTTGAGAAAATCGTCGATATTGAGTTTTGCCATGAGAACCTTAACGAGATGAAAAAAACGATTGATCTGCTTTTATGCTTTTACGCGACAAAGTGTCCAAAATGTAACCGTACTTGAGGGGACCAAGAATTTAGCAGTTAGTCGGGACGGTTGTTTTCCGCAAGCATTGTCCTCATTTTGGTGTCAGCTTGAATATTTCGGAGTTTGTTGTATTCAATGATTCCGAGTTTTCCAGTGTTAAAGGCATCAGCGATTGCCTTAGGGACTTCGGCTTCGGCACGTAGAAGTCGTGCCCGACATTGTTCGACCTTGGCTTGCATCTCTTGTTCCTGGGCGACGGCCATTGCACGGCGTCCTTCTGCCTTGGCCTGGGCTGCGTTTGTATCGGCTTCCGCTTGATCAGCCTGTAATTTAGCACCGATATTCGCACCAACATCCATATCAGCGATATCGATCGAGACGATTTCAAAGGCCGTTTGAGCATCGAGGTCACTTGCCAAAACCGCGCGGGTAATGTTATCAGGATTTTCAAGGACATCGGCATGTGTTTCGGCCGACCCGATCGCACTAACGATCCCTTTCCCGACACGGGCAATGATTGTCTCTTCGGTTGCACCCCCGATAAGGCGTTGCAGGTTTGCACGGACCGTCACCCTAGCCCGAACCTTTAGCTGAATACCATTTCGAGCGACGGCGTCGAGCTTTCGCCCTTTTGCATCGGGGCAATCGATCACTTTGGGATAGACGCTCGTCTGAACAGCCTCAAGGACATTTCGGCCCGCTAGGTCGATAGCGGTCGCCTCACCAAACGAGAGCTTGATCGTCTTTGCTTTACGAGAAGCGACGAGTGCCTGAACGACGAGGGGGACATTACCACCAGAGAGATAATGGGCTTCAAGATCACGTGAGGTCAGCTCGTCGTCACCAATTCCGGCCTGAACGGCCATGATTTTTGATCGAACAATAACCCTAGGATTGACTTTTCGAAGAGTCATTCCGATAAGATCGACGAGCCGAATATTTGCGCCAGTCGTAACCCCTTGCATCCAAAGGCGGAAGAAGTAGGCGAAAATACCTAAAAAGGCGAGGCCGACCAGAAGAGCAATAATAAGGCCGATAAGTAGTGGTTCCATATGCTTTCTGCTTTCTAGAGTGTGTCTTGGCGAATCGAGTATATTTCGCTGGGTGTGGTGTTCGTGTCGTTTAGTGGTTGAAGGGGGATCGTTTGTTCATCAACCCCCATTTAATTACCAGATGCAAATAAAGGGATAATAAACAAGGTGCTAAAATAGTCGGGGCCTGGGCGGGCAAACTCGTACTACCTTGCCTGTTTATCATTTCGCTTCAAACAGCCCCCTTAAAACGGTATATAAAGAATCTGTGTGATCTCTTATTAGCGCAGTTTTTAGCCTTAATGTCAAGTAAATAAGTGAGGTTAGGGGCGATTTTGCCGATCCTCTGGGGTCGGGGGGCTACTATCGTCAGAGGGCAGATTCTCCTCCGAAGTCGAATCATTCGGGGTCGGGTCGAGGGCTTCAAGGTTTAGGTCATCAAAGGTGTGTAATAGTGGGTCATCAATCGTTGGAGGGAGTGGTCTTTCTTCTTTCAATGGGGGAGGAGAAGGTGGGGCAGGGGGCCGGCTGGGCTGTGTGGGAGTTTCTGTTTGTGGTAAAGAGGGGGGAGAAACGGGAGGGTGGGTTTCAGCCGATGGCCTCTGTGTTGTCGGTTCTACCGTCGGTTTGGGCATAGCTGGTTTGGGGGCAGGATTGGCCATCTCTTGAAGGGTAGGTTCTTCATGGCCAGTCTGGAGACTCTCGACAGGGCGAACGATCAATTGGTTGAGCCGAACGGCAAAGATTTCCACAGAATCCCCTTTGTTGATGAGCTCACCTTCAGTAAGAGCAGGATAGGCTTGGCCATCGATTTTAATTTTCCCGTGGGGGGCCATTTGGCGTGAGGCAACACCTTGTCGACCGATGAGCTCTTTGAGCTGTTGCCGTTTCTCAGGATTGGGAAGAACGTCGTCAGGGCTAAGAATTTTTGGAATTAAAATCAGCTTTCCTAGAGGGGTATCGGGCCAAATCGCAATTGCGATGTTTACAAAAAGAAAGCCACCAAAGACAACTGCCAGAAGGAAAAAAGTCCCACCCACAACACTAATGGTAAAGGCGATCGTTACCGAGGTAATAGCCGAAGCGACCGAGAAAAAACCGAGAATGCCGCCCGAAGGTAAAAAGATTTCCAAAACCAAAAGGACGATCGCCACAACCAAAAAGACGATAGCCCATTGGTAGAGGAAAAATGTCTCGAAGGCCGATGATAAAAGGGCAAGTGCCATAAAGCTTATGTTTCTTCAGGGGGTTTGTTGGACAGAAAAAGGAAGTGTCTAGCTTTCGTTCTCTTCCAGTACAGAGGCGACAACAACACGGTTGCCTTGGATCTCTGTTACGTAAACGGGTTGGCCTAGCGAGACCATCTCTCCACTTGAGACGACCTGCACGATCTCATCGCCAAAGCGGGCCTTTCCGGCAGGGACAAGAGGGGTTGTGGTCATCCCATGTTTATTCAAAAGGTGTTCAAAATGAGCCTGTGTTTCGCGATAGTCCAGTTCTTTTCCCTCTTCGGGACTCGGTGGGGTTGTGACCATGTTTCCTAGCCAAGGGGCCAAATGTAAATATTTTCGCATGACGAACATCGTCAGGAAAAACCCGCCCATAGCTATAACGACTGTAAGGAGCGATCTGGGGAGTTGTTGGTATTGATAGCTATTGCTCGGCAGGACAAAGGTTTGACTTGCCAGAACGAGTGAGGCCAAAACGAGGGCACCACCACCGAGGCCAAAAATTCCAAAACCAGGTAGAACAAAGACCTCAAGAAGCAGACATGTCAGGCCAAGCAAGAAGAGCATGACTTCGAGCCAGCCAGAGGTTCCATGAAGAAATCGGCTCCAAAAGAAGAGGCCGAACGAAATCGCCGAAAGGAAACCAGGGATTCCAATGCCGGGTGCCGAGAGCTCTCCCATAAGGGATACAAAAGCTATGAAAAGGAAGAAATTGGCCAAAGTATCGGAGGCAAGGGCATTGATAAGGGTATGTGCCCAGCCGGGAGTGACCGAGGCGACCTCCTCTTTAGAGATAGCAAGGTGGTTATAAATTTCACCAGGTGAATCGAACGTTTTATCGACGAGTCGGAGGGAGAGTGCCTTTTCAGCAGAGATTCCCATGCGTATCTCAATCGGTTTTCCCTCGTCCCAGCTTTGAAAATTGGTCCCTCCTTCCTGGTCGGCAAGAGGATGATTTTGTCCAAATTCATTTTTACGTAACAATTCGTATTCTTCTTTGCAAAGAAGGTACTCTACTTCCGTTTTAAGATTTTTAATTCGTCGTATTTCCAGGCTGTTTTCGATCATCGCCTGCCAAAGTGACCAATGTCGGAATTGATCGTCTGTTATTTTTTTGAGGGCGACCTTTGCCTCTGCTAAATCTTCTTGAACGTGATAAGCAGCTCCCTCACCTCCGAGGAGAGAGCCTTCTGTCATGTAGAGCTGGCTAGCAGCGAGGGCAATGAGTGCAGCATCAGAACGGACTTCACCATGGATGAGGATGATCACCTCAATGTTTTTTTGTCGGAGATCAGATAAATAGTTTAACAAGGTCAAGCTTGCTGTGAGATCGCCTCCAGGACTATTGAGGGTTAGCAAAACAGTGTTTGTCGTTGGGAAGTTTTGAAAATGATCTGCGAGTATTCGTTGTAATGTGCTCCCTTTCTGGGCAGTGAGTGGCCCGTTGAGGCTGGCACGAACGGCAACGCTTGTCGTCTGATAGACATGGCGTAGTTCTTCAGGAGAGACCTTTAAGATCGAGGCGAGTTCTTTTCGGTCGATTGCAAGGTGGCTAATAAGGCCTAGGTCATTGCGAAGCTGCTGCCCGGTAAATTGAGCGAGTTGTTTTGCTGGCGAGATTGTTTTTAACGAATGGACGTTGACCGCTTGCGCCTGCCGGTTTGCCTCTTCTTGGAGCAAATACTCTTCTCCCTGATCCGATTTTAAGAGGACAAGAT
>JALCBQ010000004.1 GCA_028066335.1 Pirellulaceae bacterium | reverse complement strand
CTTGCGACTGCTTTAGCGATTGCACTCTTTATGCCTGTGGATGGAAAACTGGCACCCGGACAAGGAGGTTTTATGTTATGGCCACTATTTGGTGCTACAAACCAGTTGCTAGCAGGTTTGGCCCTCTTGGTAATTGTTTTCTATCTTTTACGACGCAAGAAACCTCTTTGGTTTGCTGTGATCCCCATGATCCTTATGATGATTATGCCAGCGTGGGCGATGATCCATAGCCTCTACTACACATGGGGGCCCAGCGGAAACCTTGTTCATATCTGTATTGCAATCGGTATATTGTTATTGCAGTTTTGGATGATTTTTGAAGGGGCCCTTGCCTGGCCCAAGGCTCGCCGCCTCCTCGAAACGGTCGCTTCCCCTCCCTCTCACATGAACAAGAACGAATAATAATGCCCTTACCTATAATTATTTTTACGGTACTCTCCCTTATTGGCGGGGCCGCTTATGGGTATTATCAATTCTACCTCCCCTATCTTCGTGAGAAAAAAACTAATTTCCTAAAGAACTATCGTTTCCCTAGCGGGCTTTTGCAAAAATTTTCTAAAATCTACCCGCAGTACAATGAGCAACAGCTCTGCTATATTTTTGAAACGCTCAAACATTTTTTCCTTATCTGTGATCGAGTTGACTCGGCTCCTGTTGCAATGCCTTCAAAGGTCGTTGACCAAGCCTGGCACGAGTTTATTCTATTCACTAGAGAATATCAGTTATTCTGTGAAAAAGGGTTCGGAAGGTTCCAACACCACACCCCGTCTGAAGGGATGGCCAAACCGCGTCGTGCCCAAGAAACGCTGCAACGGACCTGGGCTTACTCTTGCCGTCTTCACTCGATTAACCCTATTTTGCCGACCCGACTTCCCCCTCTTTTTTCGATAGATACAGACCTTGACGTCGAAGGAGGATATTTCTATAGCCTTACTGAAAACGATGAGGCGACCAGCGACCAAGAACACCAAAAGAACCGATTTTCTGCGATTAACATTCGGTGTATGAGACTTCCCATGGTCAATGATGGGAGCTACTCGGACAAAAACTCTTCGGGAAATAGTAAACGTGATACGATTTCTAGAGATAACACATGCACCTCGCACACCTCTTTAGAAGATGGTATCGACTTAGGGGATACTTCTGACAGTGGCTGCAGTAGTTGCGGCGGTGGATGTGGAGGCGATTGAAAAAGAACAGGCTTGAAAAATGAACAGTTTTATCTTGAAAGACCCTAGTTTTTAAGGGAAAAACTAGCCAGCCTGATCAACAACGTTACCGACTGATTCCTGTGAAGGAGGCTCTTCTTCGGCCGCAATCATTTTGTCAATCTGGACTGCTTTCCGATTTTTAAATGCGCCAGCCGTTCCATGATACTTTGCACATCCCTGAACATTAACCGTTAGAGGAGCGTGAATATCTTTTTCTGTTGTAATAATATCTCCGACTCGCAAACTAAGAAGGTCACTCGTTGTAATCGACGACTCTGCTAATGTCACAACGACCTCAACGATACTTTTCTCTAGCTGTTTGCCAATTTGCCCCTTTGATTCAACGGTATCTTCGGTGCGCCCATAATTCGTCCAACTATTAGCTTGTAATTTGCTCCCAATTCTTTCGATTGAATTATAAGGGATACAAAGATTCATCATGCCACGAATCTCTCCAATTGTCAGCTCAAAACTGACAAGAATGATCACTTCATTCGGTGGGACAATTTGGACAAGTTGTGGGTTACTTTCGACGCGTTCGACAGTTGGTTCAAGATCGACGACCCCTTTCCAGGCATCCTTCATTTCTTTTAGGAACAGGTCGGTTACTTTGGTTACAAGGCGTAACTCAATTTCAGTTAGGGGGCGTCTGGCAGGTGGTGTGTTCTCGGTCCCTCCCCCAAGCAAACGGTTAATAATAGGATACAATACGCCAGGATTAATATCCAAAATCAGCTTGCCATCTAGAGGCTCTACCTTTAACAAATTAAAACAAGTTGGATTCTCAAGGCTAAAGACAAATTCGCTATAGGTTAGCTGATCAACACTCGTTAGCTTTACCTCAACGATTGATCTCAACAAAGCAGAGATCGCCACACTAAAATTTCGACCGAACCCCTCGTGCAATGACTGTAACGCACGCATCTGTTCCTTACCGACTCGTTCCGGTCGCTTAAAGTCATATGGAGTGATCTTTTCTTTAACGCGACTGGTTTGCGCAGCTCCCCCCGTATCAGTCCCTGAAGGAACGGCGGTTGTTACCTCCATTGCGTTCAGAAGACTTTCGACCTCGGCTTGACTTAAAACTTCATCGGACATCGTTTTATCAATTTTCTAGAGTGATTCTCAATTCGCTCTCTTTCCCGGCCTTTACAAAAGGAAAAAGGGTCTGTAAAAATCTATGCCATTAGGTACTACAATTCAGAAATATTGTCAATTTCAGTTCCAATTCTCTTTGTTACTAAGGATCGTTTGGAGAGGCTAAATCACCAAGATGAGTTAAATAGATATCAACTCCCTCTTTGGCCGCCTTCACATTATGAAGGCGAAATATTTGAACCCCCTGATGTAACATCGCCAAGGTCGCCGTCAGCGTTGCCATTTCCCGGGCTTTCGGGTTATCTTGTGTCCCCAATAGTTTTCCAAGGTAACTCTTTCGGGAGTGACCTACGAGCAACGGCTGGCCTGTACAATGAAACTCTCCCAAACGGGTAATTAACTCAAGATTATGGTCTAGCGTCTTTCCAAAGCCGAGCCCAACATCGATACATATCTGCTCTCGCTCAAGTCCATAACGAACAAGTTTATCGACTTGCTCCCGAAGAAACATCTCTATTTCAGAGACGACTTCGTTGTAAGTCGGTGCCTTTTGCATCGTTTCGGGTGCCCCCTGCATGTGCATCACACAGACCCCGGGCAAATAATCAGCAACAACCTGGCACATTTTTTCAGAAGCAAATCCGGTGACGTCGTTGATAATATCGGCCCCGGCTTCAAGCGCCTCCTTAGCAACTTCTGGCTTGGAGGTATCAATGGAGAGAGGGATTTTAGTAATCGTTTTTAACTTTTGAAGGATAGGCAGAACACGACGAAGCTCCTCTGAAACGGAAACTTCTTTTGCCCCCGGTCGGGTGCTTTGTCCGCCAATGTCTAAAATCAATGCCCCATCATCAATTAGCTGCAATGCATGATCAACACCTTTTTGAGGAGAAAAAAACTGACCACCATCGGAAAAACTGTCGGGAGTAACATTTAGAATCCCCATAAAGCAAGGGCGATCGAAGGTTAGCCACGAAGTACGTAGTTCCCAGTGAGAAAGACGTAACGGGAACTTTTCACCAAGACGCAAATAACGTTCACGAACGACGGTTTCATTTATCATTGGTAACTACCAAGGTTGCTCCAGATGAGCCACGATCAGGCGAGCTGTTTTTTCAAAAGCTTTTTGTTGAGCCGTTGTTAACGACTGGCCTGTCTCTGGAATATAGCTTTCGGCAGTTATATAGCTGGTAAATTCAGGATCGACACTGACTGTTACCGGCTGCGACCAATGATAGCCTTCTCCAGCGATAGAGTGGTTTTGAAATTGCCATTGAACTTGAACGGCAAGCTGAGCTTCGACCTCACGTGCTTCATCGGTTGCATTTTCAGCAAGAAGATGCTTCTTCTCCCAAACCAGCCGGCCATCAAGAATCAGGTCGGCCCGAGTTGGGTCTGAAATAACTTTGTAAGGAGTCTTGTTTTCGATCTCTTTTATAACGGCTTCTGTTAAACGCTCTGAGAGCTGGCGTCGATAACTTTCCGACTGAAAAATCGGCACATAAACGGTACGGATATCGTTTCGATACAGGGAGCGGAGCCCTAGGCGATATCCAGCACAGCCACTTTGGACGGAGAATAAAAGTGTGACCAGAAGGGCTATGTAAAAGCGGGTGTTTTTCATCATTTGCCCTTATATTATCCACCAAACGGGTTAGTAAACCAATGGTTTACTTGATCATAGACACTCTTTCGAGATCGTTTCGGGGTGGCGTTAAGCTCGTCACTTTCTGGAAAAATATCAACAAGCCACTTAAGCTTTTGTGAAGGAACGTCGGCCTTCCCTACAAGTTGATCCATTTCAGCCTTCGCTTTTGCCGCAAAAGGAGTATCGTGGTATTCTTCAATAATCTTTTCATAATAAATCCGTGCGGCTCGGTACTCGGCCCGGCCACCATAATACTGGCCCATTTTCCACTCTCGCTCTGCCAGACGATACCGAACCTCGGCGTAGGCACGTTTGAGGTATTCTTGATCTTGTTGTGCCCTCTCTGGAAATTGCTTGATCATTTTCTCAATGAGACTTTTAGACTGCACGAGTGGATCGCTTGAATATTCCGATCCACGATAAAGTTTGAGTTTCGTTTTGACACTTAGAAGGTGCGCCGTATATTGATGCGCACTATCAGGAAAGTTATCTCGAAGATCGCCATAATATCGATCAGCCATAAAATAGTCTTTCTGGGCAAAGGCGGCATTCCCAGCGGCAAGAGTTGCGTCGTCGGCTAGCTCTCCTGTAGGATCATCTAGCCGAATATGATTAAACGTTCGTATTGAATTTCCGTACATATCGTTAATTGGTCGAGCAGGGTCAAAAAGATTCATCATATAGGGTGGCAACGGTTCTTTCTGATGACGTTCTTCCCAATATTTTGCAATTGTAAACCGTCGTGCATTAGCGATATCAGCAAACCGGCACTTAGGGTACTTCTTTAATAAACGAGAAAAGACCTTGTTGGCATGGTCGTAGTGATCGGCGAAAAAGAGAGCCTCGCCCTGATGGAATAAGGCCCTCTGCTCGACAAGGGTTCCGGGCTCTTTTGCTGCAGCTTGTTCAAAATAGTTGGCGCTACTTATAAAAAGCTCTTTTTTCTTCTCTCCTGTTGCCGATAACGCCTCTTGATAAATACGCTCACCTTTTTGCATAAGGGACTCTTCTCCTGTCGTACCTTGCCCCATGTAATCGGCCGTGGCGGTCTTCGAATTGTCTGTGTCAGAAGAAGCACCTGTCAAAATAATAGTGGGGTCTTGGAAGATTTTTCCTAAAGGCAGGCCTTCATCGTCTGAGATAACTTCACCCGAACTTATTTGAGGATTGGGTGAGCGAAGCATCGAATCGAGGCTCGACTGACAACCAAAAAAGGTAGTCAACAAACAGAAAAAAAAGATCCCTGTAACAAAAGGCCAACGAGTTTTTATCTCAGTAGTCAATGTATTCCCCAACAATAACGCTGATTGTTTATCGTCCAAATTTGGAAATTTTCTGCGACAACCCGGTTTTTGCCGAATTGTCAGGGTGGGAATCGTATTCAACTATGAAAAACAGGTCAAGAGAGATCTTTAATTTGTGTAAAAAGGGGCAGATACTGGAACATTCGAGGGGGTCGTCCAAGAATATGGGAGATATAGCGACCGAGTAGTCGGCGCAGCTCAGGAACTTCGGGGAATTCAGGGCATCGTAATAACTCGGGTAGTGTACTATTTTGGAAGAGTTTAAGAAGGCTCAATGCCGCTGAAGAGACCTTAACAACATTCCTTCTGCCAACCCGACAGGGAGCACAGAGAACACCTCCTTCCAAAATACCAAACATCGACCGGTCCTCATCAGGTAATGGTGTCCCACAAGAGGCACAACTTTCCCAAACTGGCCAATATCCAAGTTCATCTAGAATTTGTATTTCGAAATAGAGGGCAACCTGGCTGGCATCACATTTTTGGCAGCCGAGTACTTCAAGGCAAGTGCGAAGATGTCCAAAGAGTTCTTTATGGGGATCACCGTTATCGGTCATTGTTTGGACCAGCTCAGCCAAATAGTAACCGGTGTAGAGTTGGAGCAGTGAAAAATCGGCACCACGAAAGTACCGTTCAAGTTTCGCTTCGGTTAAAAGGTCGAGGGAATCAGAGGATTTATGAATAAACACCACATTCGCGAGGCTAAGAAGGCAAAGCGAGTTGGCAAATGGCCCTTTTGGGCGGCGTGCCCCTTTTGCAAGGGCCTGAATTTTGCCTAATTCTTCTGTAAAGATCGTAACGATACTACTCGTTTCACTGAAATCAACGTTTTTTAGAACAATTGCTGCCGATTTCTCACTGGACATCTCAAGCTTGGCTCTCTTTCGGTTCTAGCATAGACCGGAAACAACTCAGTTTGGAACTGATGCACCTACAACTCAATTCGGACACGAACAACACATCGGGCTGTTGCCTCAATCACAGTAAAGTGAACCGTGCCGATTTTGACCTCCTCGCCTTCCTGAGGAATTCTCTTCCAATGAGTGACCAACATTCCAGAAACACTATCGTATTGTTCCGAAATTGGGAGATTAAGTCCTAACTGTTGATTGACCTCGTCAATGTGAATTTGGGCATCGATTTCAAACTGCTTTTCGGTTATTTGTCGAATATCAGCTTCCTCCTCCTTATCTGACTCATCGACGATCTCACCGACAATTTCTTCCAGGACATCTTCTATCGTTACAACACCGACGACAGTCTGGTATTCATCGACGATAATTGCCATATGAGTCCTTGTCTTGAGAAAATCTCTTAACTGTTCATTGAGTGGTTTGGTCGCTGGGATAAACCAAGGTTGCCGCAGTAGTTTTCGTAGAAGCTCTGGAGATTTTTTCTCAGGGTTTGCCAGTTCGGCGAGAAGGTCCTTGACATACAAAACCCCAACGACATGATCAAGATTTTCTTCAAATACGGGCAATCGTGTCCGCCCTGATTCGATCGCCGCCTGAACAACTTTTACCCAGTGTGAATTAATATCGATGGCGTCAATTTTTGATCGAGGCATCATGACATCTGAGACATCGGCATCGCCGAGCTCCATAACCCCTTCGATCATATTTCGTGTCTCTTTTTCTAAAAAGCCTTCTCGCTCCCCAGCCGAAACAATACTCAGGACATCGTCCTCAAAAGCCTCCTCCTCGTCAATCGCTTCATCGTTGTAACCAGCAAGTCGCTTAAGAAACGAATCACAAACAGCAACACCAGCAACCAATGGCCACATAAGCCAATAGTTGACTCGCCAGAATGGCCAAGTGTAATAAAGAACACTCACCGGTGTAACTCGAACAAGAGCCCATGGTACCCATGTATTGAATACTAACAAAAGTGCACCAAGAAGGCCGACCATTCGCAAAACGGCCCACCGTTCTTCCTCACCTGTCTCATAGAGCCCCTTCCCTGCCGAATGGCCCTCTTGAATAAGAAAGTCGATGTATCCCCAACAGCCAAAAACGAGAAACAGTGTGACACCTATCACACGGAGTGATTCAGCGGCAAGTGAGCTCCCCTCGTGTTCTTCCAAGATCGTATCGAACAACGAAAGCCGTTGTTTCCGACGACAAAACTGTTCCAACTCATGGGGAGAAAACTGTGTAAGAATCTTGTTTCCAAGCGAAGCGAAACAAGTTAAAAAAGCGGCGACCGCCGACAAGCCCAACCACAAAAAGGGGGACACACTATTTCCTTCTGAATATTAGAGGCGAAATGGATTGCCTGTAATGTATCGATTTTTTTTATAATTGCAAAGAGGAAAACGGGCCAGCTGCTTTCCCTGCCTATTTCTCGTGTTAAATAGCGCCAAGTCTTCGCAAGACCTCGGTCTCTTTTTGCCGCATTTCTAGCCGTGCATTCTCTTCTTTGTCATCGTAGCCGACAAGGTGTAAAGTCCCATGGATAACGTAAAGAAGTAATTCCTGCTCAGGTGGCCAAGCATATTCAACCCCCTTCTGCTTCGCTGTGTCGTAACTGACGATGACCTCACCCTCCAGAAAATTATCTCCTTCTTCTAGAGCAAAGCTCAGGACATCGGTCGGGTAATCGTGGTCGAGATAAGCGAGGTTCAACTCATGGATTTTCTTGTCGTCGACGACGGCTAGGCTTATTTCTCCTCTGGTAATATTCTTGTCTTTTAAGATATATTCGACAGCGGCAATAAACGGTTCAGAGAGAACAGTTGCCGTTGGGTGCTCGTTGGAAAAATGAATCTCGATCATAGAGAGCGTTCTTTCTTTTTATCCCTTCTTTATAGAGTTGCTCTGTTTAAACCGTGTGCTTATCGGAAGGATACTTGATTCTCGCGTGGTAGACAGCGTTGAGCGATTTTACCAAGCTCTCTTCGATTTTACGTATGTGCGAAAAAGTAAGGTCGCACTCTTCGAACTGCCCATCGAGCAATTTTTTCATAATGATTTCGTGAACGAGGGTTTTTATTCTTGCCGGTTTTGGTTCACGTAGCGTGCGACAAGCCGACTCGACTGCGTCTGCCATCATTAAAACGGCAGTCTCGCGAGTTTGAGGCTTTGGACCAGGGTACCGAAACGTACTTTCGTCGACATGATTTTCGTCATCATGTTCGCCACGCCGTTTATTCGCCTGCTGGTAAAAATACTCAACCAATGTTGTTCCATGATGTTGTTCAATAAAATCAATGATCGCCTTGGGCAAATGGTGCTGCCTTGCCAGGTCGGCCCCATCTTTGACATGAGCGATAATCACTAAGGTGCTCATCTCGGGGGCTAACAGTTGATGTTGATCTTTGCCACTTTGATTCTCAATGAAATAGGTCGGATTAAGCATCTTGCCAATATCGTGAAAATAGGCACCGACTCGAACAAGCAGCCCGTTGGCACCGATTGTCTCAGCCGCCGCCTCGGCTAATGAAGCAACATTCATCGAATGGTTATAAGTCCCTGGCGCCCGTTGCATGAGTTCTTGTAACAACGAATGTGAAACATCACCAAGTTCTAACAATCGAATATCTGTTTGAACGTCAAAAATTCTCTCCACGACCGTCAAAACACCTGTCAAAAACATTCCGACTGTGAAAATATAGAAACCGAACCAGGCAGCCTCACCCAACAACTGTTGTATTGTAGAGACTTCGCGTAGAGAGGCGACTCCAACATAAGTCGCACTACCAACGACTGCGACAATCAACGAGACATATAATAGCGTTGCTCGACTACGAATTCTTTCAATAAGCAATATAGCTGTACACAGGGTAACGGCAAAGACAACAAAAAAAGTAATGGGGTGGCCAAGCGCCAAACCAACGATCAAAATCAAAACAGCTGACAAAAGGAGAGCCATTTCGTGTTGATAAACAATCGCTAAAATCATTGCGAACAACAACAATGGAATGATTTCGACACTCCAGTGATAAAATAACGCACCAACTCGGCAGCCAATCAAAACGAAAAAGATAAACCCTATGAGGGTAAACAATGCCCGGTCATCTGAAAGAATCTTGGGGTTCCTCACATAAGCATAAGCCCCACAAATAGCGGCCATAGTAAGATACATGCCAAAATTCGCAAAAGAGTACCTTAAGAAATGGAGCCACGATTGATTTGAAAGTAACGCCTCGTACTCAGCTTTCAGAAGTTCTAAATCCGATGCCGTTAATGGTTTTTTTCCTTCAATCCCATGAAGCCGATCACCACGAGAATAGAGCATTTTCTTCTGTGAAATATTCGAAATTTCTGTATTTATTTTTCGTTCGGTCTCTACCTCATTCCAATGTAATGTCGTTGGTAGAGGTAACATCCCTTGATAGAGGCAGCTGGCCAGGAAAGCAGCCTCCTCTCTCTCTATAACGACCGTTTCGCCAAGAAGATTTTCGTCACTTAATTGTCGAGAAGGGATTGGCTGCGATTCATAATCTTGACTAACGATAGTTTCTTCCGGCAATAACTCGTTAAGCGGAGTCCCGTCGTCCGAGCGTCTCTTTACCTTGCCCTTATTGTTTTCATTATTCCCTTCCTGAGAATAATAAAAGAGAGCCTTATTCTCAAAAGTTAATGGATGCCCTGCATTCGGCACCTCTCCTTTGAGGTCCTCCACAATATCAGCAGTTGCTCTCTCGGTGCCCCCTCTGTTTTGCAATTTATGATCTGCATTCTCGTCTACTGGCATTTCAGGGGAAACTTGGTCACTGTCTCCGAGTTTGAAAGTAACGAGTGCCTTCTCAATTCGCTTTCGCAAGATATCTCCGGCATAACTTGCCATCACCTCATTGATTTTAACCTTTTGGGTGTTCGCCGGTTCACTACCAACATAGGTAGAGATTTCGACCTGATTTCCCTCATCAATAGAATGTTCCTGTCGATGAAAAACCCCTTGTTCGACCAAAGGTAAAAGGCTTTGATGGAGAATCTGCTCGTACTGTTCTTTGGTGAGCTTATACTTGGAAGTGAGTCTTTGAAATTTCGAGTAGGCCTCATTTTTTGAAATATCAGGAAAAATCTTTTCTGAATAAAATTGATCCCAAACTTCTCCTGAGTCTGCCCCTTCTTCCAGCATCAATAATTTTTCAAGTTTTAAAACGACCTCTTGGCGTTGTTTTAAAAGTGGGGTTGAATCGTTTTCGTAAAGATAGCGAGTTTGTTGCCGTACTTTTTGTTCGGCAATTCGATTCGCTTTAAGATCTAAAACCTCAAAGTCCGTTCTGGAGAGAAGGTCCCGTTCAAAAGTATAGCCGATGTAATATGGAAAAGGTGGTTTCCACCCACTATTAATACCCCACATTACTATAAGGGAAAGAAGGACAAGTACCAAACGCACAATGTGACGACGATCCCGTAAACCTTCAGACAACTTCTGAAGTCGATTCGGCGGCAACTCAAGTGCGGCAACTCTTTCTAAACGGGTCCGCTTCCCGTTACCATTACCATTCATAAATAACTTGTATTTTTAAATTGATACAGGCAAAATCGTAAAGGAGGTAAAGCTTCGGTCTTTTTGCTTTACAAAAGTCCTTCGTTTGATGACTCGGGCTCCTCATAAGCCTGTACCACCTTCTGGACAAGAGGGTGGCGAACGATATCTTCTTTTTCCAGCTCGACAACAGAGACTTCGTCAATAGACGACAGGCGGTCAATCGCGTCGATGAGACCACTCGTCGTATTGCGTGGTAAATCCGTTTGAGTTGCATCGCCACAAATGACCATCTTGGACCCCTCCCCCAATCGGGTAAGGAACATTTTCATCTGATCTATGGTTGTATTTTGTGCTTCATCCAAAACGACAAAAGCGTGATTAAGTGTCCGACCACGCATATAAGCCAGAGGAACGAGCTCAAGCAATTTTCTCTCTTCAAGAGCAGCCAACTTTTCAGCCGGTAACATTTCATGCATCGCGTCGAGCAATGGTCGGAGGTACGGGTTGATTTTGTCTTCAAGAGCGCCAGGCAAAAAACCTAAACTTTCACCAGCCTCGACAGCCGGCCGAACAAAAACCAGTTTTCGAACGTATTGCTTTTCCAAAGCTTCGAGTGCTAAAGCAACAGCAAGGTAGGTCTTTCCAGTCCCTGCTGGCCCCTTGGCAAAGACCATATCGTGAGAACGAATCTCTTCGATATAATGGGCCTGTTTTTTGGATCGTGGCTTGATACGAATATGACCTTCTTTGATAGAGACAGGCTCTTTTTGGGTGTAGACTTCCTGCCCGTTACTATGTTCACTGAAGAGACGTTCGACCTCAAAAAGAAGCAACGTTCCCCGCTTTTCGGCAAGCTCCTTCATTTGCTCGAAAATGAGGGTAGCCTGCTTGACGTCAGCCTTGTTTCCAACGATTCGAATCTTGTTGTCACGGTAGGTTGCCTTGATCGGTATTCGAGAGGAAATATACCGTAAGAACTGGTCTTTAGGACCAAACAACAGACGTAATATTTCGGAGGAAACTTTGATTGTCGCTTCGTACATCGATTTTAAAATAAAGGGAGAAATAGGCAGGGCAAGTCGATGTCATCACATCCCTTACACCCAAGCTCGATAATTATAGCTTACAACTCTTATTCACGCTAATGGGAACCCCGGAACCCACAAAATACCCTAAGTCCCCTTAAAGTAAGTACTTACGACCACATCAAATAATTAATTTTACGTTTTTTCGGGCGACCTGGAGAGTTTCGCACAAAATCTCCTATTTTCTCTGCTCTCGTGTCCCCCTAAACTAAACTGAAAATAAATCGGTCTCTCATTCCCCAAACTGACCCATCGAGATAAGTTCGTGTATACATTCCTCATAAAATTTCTGGACGCCCTTTGGTATTTTACCCTAGAGCTTAGTCCTTGGCTCGTTTTGGGCCTTGTTGCAGCCGGTCTTTTAAAAGTCTTTATGCCGATGGCTCTGGTCTCAAAGGTTTTGGGGAAAGAAGGTTTTTTGAGCTCATTATGGGCCGCACTAATTGGAGTCCCTCTTCCTCTCTGTTCTTGCTCGGTGTTGCCTGTCGCTGTCGGTTTACGCAAACAAGGGGCCTCCCGTAGTGCAGTCATCTCATTTCTTATCTCTACACCCCAAACAGGGGTCGACTCTCTTGCCGTCTCTTATGCCTTTTTAGGGCCTGTCGTTACGATTTTCCGGCCAATTTGTGCCGTTTTTTCGGCATTGACCATTGGAACCCTCGTCTACCTTCTTGAGCGGTGTTTTCCCAAAATTCTTCCCCCACAAACATCGCCCGATCCCGACTCATCGAATACCTCAAATGAATCATCGTGTCATTCTCCGGCCCCCTCCCCTCTCCTTCCGATTCTTAACACACCACCCCAAGCTGATACTCTACCTCCCAAGACGGAATCTTGTTGTATTACCGATTCATCTGCAAAAAAGCCCCAAACCCTAATGCAGAATTTTTCTACCATTGGCCGTTATGCGTTTGGCACCCTGTTGGATGACCTGTTGTTCTGGCTCGTTGTGGGCCTCGTGTTAGCTGCACTTATTCAGGTATTGCTACCCCCTGAGAGTGTTCAACACCTAAGTGGAATCTGGGCGATGCTCGCCCTGTTGTTAATCGGAATTCCGATGTATGTCTGTGCGACCTCCTCGACCCTGATTGCTGCTTCCCTTTTAGCCGCCAGTGTTTCCCCGGGTGCGGTCGTTCTTTTTCTTCTTGCTGGCCCTGCAACCAACGTGAGCACCTTTGGAATTTTACAACAAGAACTCGGCCGACGAATCGCTCTCGTTTCAGTTTTTGCTCTCATGGTCATTTCATTGATACTTGGCCTTGGAATCGACTTTCTCGTTGAGTGGTGGAACCTGCCAATCAACTCGATCGTTCAAAACCGACATGACCACCCGATATATTGGGTGAATTATGCCTGTTTTGCAGTCTTAGTTTTGGCCGTTTTTTCATTAAAATACCCTCTTTTCAAAAACTATTGGAAAAAGTGGGCGACTTTCAAAAGCTAGACCACCAGACAAGAGCTATACTTTGGCGGCTATCTCGACAGGTATTGGACCTCAAAGAGGCCCTATTTACTACCTTATCGTTTATAGACCGATGAAAAAACGCTCCGCCTATTTCGACAAACTATTTCCAAGCCTCTTAAAGAACCCGCTTCCACGTGGGCTCTTTATGTTGTCTCTTTTTCTGTTTGTTTCAGGGTGCTCTGACAAACCGAGCCTTGAGGAACAAGAGGCTCAAAAACAACAAAACTACGCCTCTCTTTCCTGGTTAAAGCATCGACCACATACAGGACTTCAAGAAGAATTAAAACAACTTCTCAGTGATGGCCATACGCCACTACAATTACAAGCAAAACAATTCAAAAATCCGATCCCTTTCAAAGAGAATGTCGATTCAGAAATACGAAAACTGTTCACTCCAGAAACGACACAAAGACTAAGCGAACAACTTGATTCGATCGAATTCCCTGATTCGCTCCCACTAACAACTCACCAGATTCAGACAATTCGTCAACTACAACAAGAATACGAACCCCTCAAAAAGCGTTACCGTGAGGCGCTCGAACGCCCTCAGTGTAAAATCAAAATTGAACTCGACAAAGGGTTTCTCGAAGAATCGATCCCATTCCTAGATGCGGTCAAATTAGGGAATCGTCTCGACGGACTTCTCATCCAAATCCACCTGCATTACAACGACTTACCTCAAATACTGGTTACTCTTCGGTATCGATTCCGTAGCAGCTCCTTGCTCCGACAGGCACCTCATCTTGAATGTCGCCTCGCAGCAGCTTATGCCAGAGAGGATGCCTCTGTTGTTCTTCAACAACTGATGAATAGACCAGATATGAACCGACCAGCACTTGAGGCGATCCATCGTCAATTCACAAAAGAACTAAAAAACTGGCCAGACGAATACCCTCCTTTTGTCAGTGAACGGGCAAAAGGGTTGCACGCTTACGAAATGATCCGAGATGGCCACTTAATGTCTCTTCTTTCTGACGACGAGCTAGAAAATTTACGCAAAGCACGAAAAATCCTCTCTTTTTCAAGTCATGTCAAAAACAGCCTCGACGATGACGAATACTTTTTCCTAAAAACAATTCGCAATCTTCAAAGGGAAATCACAGAAAAGCCTTACCACCTTCGGGCTGATTTTTTTGACCTCATCCACAACGAACTAGAGCAAGCCGACAAAAAAGGAAGCTACCCCCTAGTCTTTGACTTGTTGTTCCTAGACGAACTGGAGACGGCCTATCACAACCTTACTCAGGAAAAAAGTCGTACGATGGCATGGGTCGCTTTACTTGAAAGAAGTCTCCAAATCCCTCGTGAAGCCCCTATGATAAACCCTTTGACGGGAAGACCTTTTGAAGTCTACCGCAGCGGCAAGTACTACTACCTCGAGCCCTTTAACCCGGCAAACCCGACAGAGCTCTATCGTGTTCCTCACGTTGAAAAATAGGGCTTTCAAAAAAGGGCACCTGGTTTGAGAACTTTTGAAAATCTCTTGAGCGACACACATTTTACCGATTTTCGGCTTTAAAAAAACTATCGGTAGTATTCGTGGCACTCAAGACACGCCTGAAATATATTTGCGTTTGCCTTCTCCAAAGCAGAGAAATCGTTGAGCTTGATACCTTCCTGAATTTTGCCCGTCGCCGAAAGAATCTGATCAACCGAGAATAAATAATCTTCATCCGTTATGTCGGGCATCCCTTTTTTCTTAAGAACATGGGCAAAAACAGCTAGCTGTTGTGTATAGACAGCTATCTCTTCCTGGCTCCCCTGAAACTCTTCTTCTCCAGCAATGAGTGGGGCGAGTCCTTCATCATAGACAGCCTCGAATTGTCGCATGATGTCAGTTCGAGTAAGAAGGTGGCTCCAGTTTTCCACCGTTTCCTTGGCCAGTGTTCCTGAGAGCGTCTGCCCTTGTAAAAGATCGGCCAAATCGAGTTTGCGTTCTTTAATCTCATTAAATGCAGCCAGGTCGCCTTTTCGAGCAGCTCGTGCCGTTTGTGCAAACCGTTGGCGCGCTAGCGGGGCCGACTCTTTAAAACGAATCTCGCTCTCTTCATAATTTTCAATAATTGCAAAGTAGAATGCTAGCTTTGCGAGTTCCAGTTGTGCCTGGCGGTATCCACCGGAGGTGAATTTTTTGGGTGTTGTAACCAATTGGTCCAACCTTGTTTTTCCTGCTTTGATGCTATCTTCAAGAGTTTCTACCGAGATCATCGAAGCCCAGGTTACGCTATCTGCGTTACCCTGTTCATTACCCCCCGGATCTCCTTCACGATTGGCTTGATGATTGTTCTCTCCCATCAGGTCAACCAAAGGCAAAAGCATTCCTTTTTTGGGGCGTTCACCGACGAGTGCCTCTTTGAAAACATCACGAAAGAAAATTGCCTTTTGCTCTTCGGTAAAGGTTGGTGGCTTTGCCCTTTTGGTTGCCTGACGGATCTGATTCCATGCCCCCCACAAAGTACAGCCGGCTAATAAAAAACAACAACCACTTAGTGCCATTTGTCCCCAAAAACTTGGTACTCGCATTTATTTTTTTTCTTTTTAAAATAGGTAAACTTGCAATTGCCCCCTAAAGTCTTTTTATAGCTATTTCGGTCTCTATTTTCGCAAATAATTGGCAAAATGTCCAATAAACGACCTAATATCATTGAAAAACGGGCCCCTTTTTCTACTGATATCAGCGATAATGGCACCCACCCAGAAGGACTATTTTCGGATTTCCTTTTACACTTTTCACAAAAGGCGATGGGGTGCGAATTCTCTCTTTACTGCGGCAGCAAAGATAAGGAGACCTCTCTTGTTGCCGATCAAGCTTTTCAGATTATTGCCGACCTCGAAGACCAGCTCTCTATCTTTCGTTCCAACACCCTGGTTTCTCGCCTAAACCATTCGCCAGTAGGTAGTTATATAAAGTTCCCACCAGCTATTTTTTTCCTTTTAAGGCGGGCTGTTGAACTCTCTTTGGCAACGGATGGTCTCTTTGATATTACGACAAACCGGCTAAAATTGCTTTGGAAGGAGGCCCAAAAGTCTCGTGAAATCCCTTTGGAGTCATCGATCTTAAGTGCTCGAAACTCACCAGGAATTGAGGGCTTGGACTTTAATGAAAAGTACTTCACCGTTGGCCGAAACCAGAAAGAGGTCGAAGTCGACCTTGGCAGTATTGGCAAAGGATTTGCCCTTGATAAAGCGAGTGAGTATCTCCTTGAAAATCAGGCTCAAAACTACCTTCTACACGGTGGAACAAGCAGCCTTCTGGCACAAGGTAGCCACCCGAATTATGCCAAAAGCAAAGGGCCACCCGGTTGGGAAATTGGGATTCCACACCCACGAAAACCACAACAACTACAAGGTAAAATGCGTCTTTATAATAAAGCATTGGCAACCTCGAATAACCAAACTCAGTTCTTTTACCATCAGGGTGAACGATATGGTCATCTTCTTGATCCCAGGACTGGCTACCCCGTCAGTAATGACCTTCTTTCGGTAACCGTCGTCTCACCAGACGCTACCGAAGCAGACGCCCTTGCAACTGCCTTTTTCATTATGGGCTTTGAGAAGGCAGCTCTCTATTGTGAAAAAAATCCCGAAATCGGGGCAATTTTTAGCCGGCAGAGACCTAAAAAATCGACACCCGAAATTGTTGTAATTAACGTTGATTCATTTGAGAGAACTCTCTAGCATAACCCTCCTATTTTGAAAAAATTGAGGGAAAAAGTGGCTCTGCCAAGTGGGCGTGCCGAATTTTAACCCTTGGCGAGAGAAGTTTTGCCGCCATAGAATTAAGGTGAAAAGGCCCATACCCTGGCCCTTCTCTCGACATTATCTTGCACATAGAAGCGCTCTTTTGAGCTTCCCATAAATCCATCCAACCGACATTTGCGGTATCAAAGGTCGCTCCATAGAGTAGTTGGCCGACCATAAGTGGTCTAATTTTAATTGCGATTCGTTACCAATATCGTATTGTGTACGTTTTGCATATCCACACGAGGAGACGGTGTTATGGGAAATCTACACTTTATTCGCGGGAGCATTTCGGCACGCAGACTTATTTTCATCGTTCTGTTTAGCCTTCTTTCCTTTTGTCTGGCGACTCGCCTTTATGGACAAGGTTCTCAGGTACCCTCCGAATTTTCTCCAGTCCAGGCTCATTGGTTCTCATACACAATCAGAAATGGTTATCTAACGGTACAACCGAACCTTAATGCTCAAATACATGGTAAACAACAAAGGGCATTGAAAACGGAAGATAAGACACAGCCCAATCAGTTGACTGTAAAAGCTACCAAAACCAAGAATCCACAAATAATCTATCATCTGACAAAAGCCGACCATACCTTAACTATTATGGTCAAAAACAAAAATCAGGTTCGAATCGAACGAATCCCAACGGTGCCCCAAGCAGTCCCCTACCTTCTCTACGACCAAAAGGGAGAAACAGTCTCTTTTCGCCTTGGAGATTCAGAAAAAGGGAACACGAACAAAATTTCTGCAACGACTTACAAAAGTTTCTGGCATCTATGGCTGGCTCATCCTCAAGAAACTAAAGAAGAGTTATTGCCAATACTGCATCTCCTCAATCCAAAATGGGCGTTAACAAAACAATTTGAAGAAATTAAACTACAGTTACTAGCCAGTACCCGGACTCATAATCCACCAGATAGAAAAAAATGGGGGGAGTGGCTTGCCGATCTAGGACATTCTTCGTATAGCAAACGACTTGCAGCAACTCAAAATATTTATGCCCAGGGGCCTAGTATTCTTCCCTTCTTATTAGAACTAAATCTTAGCGATTTTGATTCGGAACAACGCCTCCGGATTCGGAACCTTAAAACCTCCCTGACTCAACAAAAAATCGAGAGCCCCCACCAAATTGCGCAGTGGCTCCGGCATGATCCTCAGGTTTGGGTTTCGCTCCTCTCTTCGCCAGAGGCATCATCTCGAGTTATAGCGTACGACTACCTTCAGAAACTCCGACCAGAAAATTCTGTTCAATTCGACCCTCAGGCAGCTCTCCTTATTCGCATTAGCCAACTGGAAAAGCTACGCCAAGAGATAAAATAATACTCTTCTTAAGTACCGAATACCCAAATTTTTTTCAAAAGTGGTGTAATTCTTGGCGATCTGCTGCACCAAATTTCATATAATGGGTGGCAAGTTAAAACTTTTGCTTTCTATTTTGCGTACTAAACAGCGTTCTCAACGAGTAAGTACCGCCTTGCTTTCTGTTTCAATTTGAATATTTCGGAATATAAACCTTTGTCACTATGCCACTGCGATCATTTTGGTCACTAACGATTAGTCATTATCGAGAGAAACCGCTGAATATACATGTCAGCTTCTTTCTTTTTGTCCTAATGACTTTGTATCTTGGCTGGATGGACACTCAGTACGAGGAGAGTGCTCACCTCCTTGGTGAGGGACGCTTGGGCTGGCTATTGCCGAGCTGCCTTCTCTTTTTATTTCTCTCTGTGTTAGCTCACGAACTGGGCCATTTAGCATTCTATTTTTATTACAGACAGTATCTCGCTTCACTTGTCTATACCTCGTTGACTTTATGGCCTTTTGGCAATCTTGACCCTCCAACCTACAGCGAGGATCCTGACGCGTTTCCCAATGAAAAAAACGAAGAGGCCTCTCCCAAAAATAAAGCGAGTGGGTATCTAACGTTTTTTTTTCTTGGCGGTATTTTTGCCAATTTATTGATCGCCTTGACTGCGACCGCCCTACTTCTTCCAGCTGGCCATGCGGCAACCTTGCAAATATTTAACCCACTAAACCCAGCAACTTTAACCGAAGGCTCGACGATTGTTATCTGCCTAAAAGCGATTATCTGGATCAACACCTCCTTAGTCGTCATTAACATCTTACCGATCTTTCCATTTGACGGGCAACCGATCCTTCGGCTTTCTTTCTCTCGTTGGTGGCCTCATGCGAACGAAGAACAGACGACCTTGGCGACTGCCCGAGTCGCACAAATTTTTTCTTTGATATGCCTTATTGCCGCTTGGCAAACGCGTTTCATCGAGTTTTCTCCGATTCCACCCTGGCTGGTTTTAACGTTGTTGTCGGTTTTAATCTATTTCAACGCACAACGGAGTTATCAACAACAGATTTTTAAAAACTCGCTTTTTGAGCCGTTACCCGAAAATGAGCTTTGTCTTGATGACCTCCTTGAAGAAGAAATCCCAGAAGATGATCCTTTTGAACATTGGCTTTACCGACGTGAACAATCGCAAAGTTGCCGATCCTCGGCTTTGCCACCAAACGAGCAAGCAAAGCTTGACGACATTCTCAAAAAGCTCTCTAAACATGGTCTTTCTAACCTTTCACAAAAGGATAAAGACCTTCTCTATCAAATTAGCCGAAAACTAAAACAGCTTGAACCACAGCGGCATTCTTAGTAATGGGGTATTCTTAGTAATCGTAGAGTGTTCGTTTTTAAATCGCAAACCCGAGTAAAGTCCGCCCCTAAATGGCCTTGCTCTTATATTAAAAATTGATTATTTTCGGCAGCTATTGACTGAAGAAGTTTCTTTTGCTTTATTGTTTTTTGGCTTTTACTTGAGACCGATGAATAATTACAACCGCGCCTATTTGTTTAGCCTCTTTGTCTTACTCGCGTTCTGTTCTGTTGGGTGTTCTCCCGAGCAAGGCGAACAGGTGGCATCAAATGCCTCTTCGCCTGCGCTTTCTCAAACCCCCTCACCTGAACCCAAAAGCAAATCACAAGAGTCACGGCCCTTGCAACCGGTAAACGGTCAGCCGCCACTTGTCGACCTTAGTCAATTTGTCGGGACGCCCCTAGAAGAATATCAAACCGCCAAACAAGAAAAAAATCAACGGCTCAAGGACGATCCTAGTAATACTCAACTCGTTGAACAGGCCAGTTTTACCCGAACAGATCAAAACAACATCCAGAAAAGCTTTGAAGAACTTCTTCTTGTACCTGAAGGGTCGCCCCTAGATCTCCTTGCCTTCTGTAAACGTACCGAGGGGCTAACTCCTCGTGGTCAAGTCGGCAGCGAAACGTGGAAGATGGATTTAGAGAAGATATGTATTGCAATCATAACCGCAGCAGAGGATGTCCTTAATCAGAAAGAGGATCAACCGGCCCGCCTCAAGGCCGCACATTACAAAATGAGTGCCCTTGGCAGGTTAATCGAGCAAAAGAATATGCAGGCTAAAGTCCATTTCTCCCAATATACCAAAGCCCTTTCAGACGACCAAAATTTGCAACTCGCCCGTTTAGGCCACACAGCACAAGTTTTATTACACCTTGATCAACTTGAGCAACAACAACACACCAATACTGAGCCCCTTTTTAAACATTTAAAGAAGATTTTAGCATACGACGACCTAACCGTTTCGGAGGCAGGTCTCTGCTGGCAGGCGGCCCAGATACTCGACCATCTTGAGCAGCCTGATCAGGCGCTTGTTCTTTATGAAACGGCACTACCAATTTTTGAAACAAAAGACCTCGTTTCTACCGATGCCCTCAGCGAGATGCAGTCGCATCAATATTTTTTAAAAACCAATTACACGACTTTTTTGGAACAAGGGTTAAGAGGCGACGAGTATTCCAAAGAGAAAGTTATTGCTCTTTTGGAGGACTACTTTCAAAGCCATAAACCGACCCGACACTATTTTGACACCAGCTTTTACGGAGCAAATCTCTTTGAACTTACTGGCGATAGCCAAACGGCTCTAAAGCTTTTCAGTATTTTGCAAAAGCAATTCTCGAAACAAGAAACAACACCAGCACTATACAAGCTAGCTCAAATAAATTCAAAAGCGGGGCTAACCCGGAATCAACTTATTGGCCAACCCTTTGAATTAACTGCCAACAGTCTGAACCAAAAACCGTTTTCCACAAAACAGCTACTAGGCAAAGTAACTCTTGTTTATTTCTGGAGCACGACCAGCCCCAACTCACTTCACGAGTTTCCCGCCCTTCACGAACTCCACGAAAAATATTCCTCCGACAATTTCGAGATTATAGGGGTTAATTTTGATCGCCAAAAGCTAGCTGTCGATGATTTCTTTACTACGCAGGATCTGCCATGGAAAACTTATCTAACTTATGATCAAAAAGGGACAGGTAACCTTCCTGATCTTGCCGAAGAATTTGGTATTTCGCACCTCCCCTTTGCCATATTGCTCGATCGTCATGGAAATATTTCACATATTCACACCGTCGGTGACACGCTCACCAGCCTTCTCGAAAAGAAGTTCTCAAAAAAATGAACTTTACCCAAACCTAATAAAAAAAGAGGCTTCCATATCCGGAAGCCTCTTTTCTATAAAGTACTATTATTTCTGCGTTGTTTTATTTTCTTCCGTTGACTTGAAGAGAAGAACATTATGTGTCGTTCGGAAAGTTGATTATTATTCATTTTGACCTCACTCTTTTTCCCATTTTTCAGATAGCCAATCCCCCACGGTTCTTCGTAAATTTCCATGTCTGGCAAAAAGAAATAGACCTTCAGCTCATAAAAACGTGTGTCTTGCAATTGCTCTGTCAAATTTTCGAGTTGTTCACGCGTTGGGATCCCCTCGCCATTAGGCTCTATCTGAACCCAAATTTCTTGAAGCTCTTTAAGGCCGTTATACATAACACGAGGGTCTACATTTCTTTTTTTTATCCGATAGTCTTCCCATTTCTTGATCTTGGTACGTGCCGATGACTGCTCAGGCCTTCTTGATCCTCGCTCATACTCTAGTAGCGGATTGTTTTCACCCATCTGGTTATTAGGGGATTCTGTTTTAGTTCTTATTAGCTCTATTTCCCGTTGCTCGAGTTTTTTCTCGACTCTATGTTTCTCCCAATTTTTGCGCATTATTTCGTAGGTACCTGTCACGCCATAATAGATTTCAAGCAGAAGGACCACCGACAGAAAAAGTGCAATTGTCATGACAGCTCCAGAGTACTGGAGAAACGTCTTTTTCAACATAACCATCCCTAAACTAATTAGATACCCCGCGATAAAAGTCTAGGTTATCTTTGAAAGGATAGAGCAGATATTTTCTAGAACGCTATCAAAGTGAACAAGATAAAGGACAAAAGACTTATTTTGATTCCTAAGACCCTTATAATCATTTATTCTAAGAAGATAAATAATGAGAAAATAAGGTTTATACGCTCTGCTCAGAATTGTTCGAGCTTGTTGACTGCTTTGAAGTCTTGGCCTCTTGTTTAGGCGGAACCCACTGGCACGCCGTTTTGCAGCCAAAGAGGCGGCTAATAAGGTACCGATGCCTGCTGACAAATCGGTAAACAAGACTGGCAAGTCCTATAACCCCAGGAAGCCATAAAAAAAGGGCTAGCGGCACATACAGAGGAATCCGCATCCCGAGAAAGCGTAATGCATAGACCCCCCGATAGATATCTCCTTCGGCCGAAACACAATGGATCTCGGCGAGTAGATCTTGCCGGGTTAGATTAGGGGCCAGCTTGGCAGCGAGAGGATCAGAGAGAGGAACCAAACGGGCACAACCAAACCAGTCAAGCCACGAAAGAAGGGCAATTTTAAAACGGCATAAGGCACATTTTTCATCGTAGAGTACAGTATGGATAGACGAGTTTGGCATAAACTTATGAAATTAAAGGCGTAAAACCGGAGCGTAAATGAACCTTAACGACATTGGTTTTAAAGAATTCACGCTATATTCCTTTGTTGCTTTCTATAAACGCAACCGAAAAAAAAGAAAATACTTAACTCTCCCTCCTTTCTGGCCCGTCCTAATTTTCTACTCCCCATTTTAGGAAACGCTACATTATACGGGAAGAAAGAGCAATAAACAACGACTAAACGGGTAGAGGATTTATCCCCTTACAAACCCCATTCTGGTGTAAATCACTTAATGTTCTTAGGAGACATCTCTGGTTGAAACGTTCCCGTAGAGTTAGCTTATTTCTGAGGAACTGGAAGGAGAGTTTTGTAACTCCTCTTTCTGTTCAGGACTATCGATCTCTCGAGGAACCATTGTGATGACAACTTGCCCCGCTTTGGGTTCAATTTGCCGTTCAACCGTATTGAGAAGTAATTTTTGATTTTCCTCAATTACAAAACATAAAATCACCTCCTCTTCGTACTGTTTCTGGAACGCTTCATAGGAAAACTCTTCCGTGATTTGTGTCCGCTTAAAACGGTAACCCTTGGCAAATAATTCCTTAAAGTGGTAATAGTTGTATCCTTGCTTGAACAGCAATCGTCCTTTGAGTCGATCAGCTACCGACTCGCGACGTCCTGTTGCACTATCCCAAGGTGTAATTTGGTAGACATTTTCCGTCCCAAAGAGATGCCGCCCTTCTTGAAGTGCAAGTGAGTTCACCTCATCATTGGATGTCAATAAAACCATCTTACCAATACCGGCAAGGTCAAGCTCTTCATGAACATATTCAGATAAGATACTGGCACAATGAGCCTGAAGCCCCGCCATTTTTGCCTCTGAAACATGACGATGGTTTGTATCGATTAGTAAGATTGGCAACCCTTCATTGTCGAGTAGCTTTGCAAAAGAGCGGACCCAATCATCCGAACCGGCTATTAATAATCCTTGAGGATTCGGCAAAGCAACTCCTAGTTTTCGTGCAATTAGCCCCGATGCCAAACCATAAAACGCAACCGTTCCAATGATCACCAAAAAAGTAATTGGAACGAGCTGTGCGGCCTGATCAGCAATATCAGACATGCCTTCGTGGTCATGGGCAAGGTGTGAAATTTCGAGAGCAAAGACTGAGGCAACTGCTGCAGCGACAATCCCACGGGGAGCCAGAAATGAGACAAAGAGTCTCTCTTTGATGGTCAGCGGTGTTCCAATTGTCGCAACGATCACAGAGATTGGTCGAACTAGAAATATCATCAGTAGTAAGAAGAGAATCCCACTTCCACCAACTCTCAACAGCTCTCCGGAATCCATCTTCCAAAGATCCAAAACATTCAACCGAGACCCTAAAACAATAAACAAACAAGAAATAAACAAAACGACCAAATGTTCTTTAAAGACGAGAACATGCTTTAATGAGACATCTTTTTGGTTGGCGAGGTAAATTCCAAAGAGCGTCACTGTAGCCAGGCCAGCCTCTTTTTGCCACATATCTGAAAGGGCAAAAATTGCTAAAGCGACCGTCAAAAACACAACCCCCTGCAAATAGTCCGGGACCCAGTACCGCTTAACACAGTAAACAAGTATTGCGCCCGCAAGCCAACTATAAAAAACGCTTATGAAAGCAGTATGGAACAAAATTGAAACAAGCTCAAAACCGGTACTTCCGGCTGGCTGAGCGATCACTTGAAAAATCAACACGGCTAAAAGCGCACCGACTGGATCGACGACAATACCTTCCCACTTGACAATCGACCCCAATTTGCGGGCCGGCTGAATAAACCGTAGAAGAGGAGATATTACTGTTGGACCGGTAACGACTAGTATCGCCCCTAAAAGGGCCGCCATGGAAAAATCAAAACCCAGAAGCAAGTTTGCCAGACATGCAGTAAGCCCCCAACAAACGACAACACCGACCGAACAGAGACGAAAAACGACATTTCCGACATCTTGTAACTCGCTGAACTTTAACGTTAATCCCCCTTCAAACAAGATTACCGCAACCGCTAAAGAGATAAGGGGCGTCATGAGGGTAATACCAATCTCAGGGTTACCTTTCTGGCCGATCAATTCAGCAAGTTGCATATCTGGGTGGATAAAAGTACCAAGAGAGAGCCCCAGTACCAACAACAGTAAAATTGCCGGAATTCGAAGGTACCAAGCAAGCCACTGCGCTAAGATTCCGAGAAAAGGAACCCCCGCAAGGTAAAGTAGATAGTAGCTTTCCATAGACTCAGCAATTATTCCTTATAAAGCATGTTGTGAGGTTTCATTGAAAGGATTATTTACTTTTTTCCGAGCTGCCGCTGCTGAAGAAAAAACCGCTTTAAAATCTCGCTACACTCCGTCTGGAGAACACCCGAAACAAGTTTAACTTGATGATTCAGTCGACGGTCAGTCATGAGCGAAAAAAGAGAGTGGGCCGCCCCTGTCTTTGGATCGGGGGTACCGTAGACAACCTGTGGAATTCTCGCCTGCACGATTGCACCAGCGCACATTGAGCACGGTTCCAAAGTAACATAAAGGGTACAACCGACCAGACGCCAATTATTTAGAAAGCTGGCTGCTTGAGTAATTGCCAAAATTTCGGCGTGTGCGGTCGGGTCGTGGAGTTGTTCTTTTTGATTATATGCAGCAGCAATTACCTTTCCTTCCCGAACAATAACCGCTCCAACAGGAACTTCTCCTTCGCGTTCCGCCTGCTTGGCTAATCGGATTGCCTTATGCATAAAGAGAGGGTGGTCGGCATCAAGACCAACCGGCTCACCTTGTGGTGCTACCATACCCTTGTCACTCCCCTTAATTCAGACTTTACAAATAGTTTATGAAACCAACATTGCCTTTGATAACCCACCAGTTACAAACTCAAATGACGAAATAATGGTGAGCCGAGATGTAAAGTCCCTCTTTGTCCAAAGTAAAAATGAGCTGGTTCTTCATCTGTCGGTTCTTTAGTAAGAATACCACTGATTTCCAGTTTATGCCATCCAGCCGCTAGGGGAAGCGAATTATAGATCATCTCATTTTGAAAATGGCTGTTTGAAAAAATTTCTTCTCCGTTAAGGCTTGCCCGCAAGTTTCCCGTATATATAGCCTGAAACTGGTAGACTCCAGCCCGGTCGACATAGACAAACCCTGAAAGTGAAAAACGTTCTCCTTTTTTACCGCCAGCTTCTTGGAACCATTGAGTAGATCGGGTTGACATGACCACTTTTTTGACTCCGTCACTTCCCTGTTGAAACTCCAGACCATCCCTGAGGTCCGCGATTTCTTTTTTTGTAAACGTTGGCTCTGCAGGAAAAGTTGAAGTGACACGAATTGTCACAGGTTTAGAACAGATCGATACCTTTTTTGTTGTTTTAGAAATTGCTTTTGCATAAAGGTCAACTTCACCTAGACCAAACATTGACGGATCTAAAACGCTCTCTCCAGAGCCACCTTGAATCGTTGCCAGTAGCCGCATTCTATGATAAATTCGGATCTCTTGGATCGCTTCTGGCTCGCCTGCCTCGACTTTAACATAAAGATCTTCATCCCATCGAATTGTCTCCTTAGGATCAACTTGCAAGTCCAGCGTTTGTTCTTTTTCTGTAAGCTCACTTTTATAGAGAAGAAAAGGAATAACTAAACGGCCACTCACTTCAAGAAGTGAACTATCTATGGCGACAATTCGCAGCTCATGGTGTCCTGAAGCGACATTTTTAAGGTCGAGTATTTTCTTTTCTCCGGGAGCCATTCTTGCAATAAGCGTTCCATCAAGATAAATATCAAACCGATTAATCTCTTCCCCTTGAGCAGTTATCGCTTTCGGAGCCAGGGTCAATTTATCATAAACAGTTTGCCCACTCTCCAAGCCTTCCAACTCAACCTGTGGGATCGTTGCCCATGGCTGGCAAAGGTAATCCCCAACAAGCAGCTGCTGAAAAGGTGAGGCTACCGACTGATAAAATGCCTCACCAAGGGTTGCTCCTCGTCCATAGTGGACGTGAAACATGGGGTGAGGAAACTTGGCAACGATGGCATAAGGCTCAACAACTGTCCCTGATGACCCAGCCGCTTTGTATCCCAAAAACTCACGAAAGACAGTATGCCCATGCCCCTCGGTCAAAATGCCGCCATAACTTGTTAAATTTTCACAAAAAGCACCGGGTAAAAGAGTAGAACCTGATTGGCCCCAGTTAATATTTGCCTTTCCTAACATCGCTCCGGCAACCTGATTTTTATTTTTAGGGACGACCCCACTGACAACCTCACTTTGTATCTCTAACTTCTTCAGTTCTTGAACAGCTCCTTCAAAAAGAGGAGACCGCGTCCGTGATCGAAGATCATCGTTTTTTAGAAAGTAGATAGTTCCCTCTGGCTTTGTTCCATCGGCCTCTTTTGCCGATTGGAGGTAACCAAAAACTTCAGCTAATGAATTTCCTTGCCCACTGGTAACGGCGAGCATTGCAGAGCCGATATATCTTAGACCTTGGCGGTCGAGTCGCCTTTCCCCATTTACCCCCCAAACATAGCGTGAACTCAGGTGGCGAGTCGGCTCTTTCTGAACCCCGTCGACTAACGCACGGTAATAAAAATTGCTCCTAAGGCTCGTGTAGGCCGGAATGGATTTTTGCGCAACGGCTTGAGATAGGTAAGTCATTCCCGTTAAAGAGCCAAAATTTCCCTCGAGTTTTTTCTGGTTTTCCGTCCGAACCGCCTGTGGGTTTCGATCAGCTGAAAAATCGATTTTAAAAGGAAAGTCACTCGAATAAAGGATCGTATCGATTTGGTTGGCAAGACGGCGTCGGTCGATTTCAGCAGTGATTCGGTGAAGTAATTTTTGCCGAAAAGTTACAATATCCGTTCCTTCCCAACTACCAGGCCAATCAAGGTAAAAAACGTGGTTATCGTCAATCTGACGCAAACGACAGTATTGGTTTGCAACAGTAATAGAGGCCCAACTACGCGCATTAACAACAACAAAAACATTTTCTGCCCCCGCCAAGGCAGTATTCGGCAAAAGGAAAAATGAAAAAGTCATCATTATAGATAGAGGAGATAGTATCCAACGCATCGTTTAATTTCCAGTTCTTTAGTTTCGAAAGCAAGTTTTCACTACCAACCAGCTCTATGCTACAATTTTCCGGGAGGGCTTTATTCGCCAATGCAAGCCTAACCCCTTTCATTCTACGGGAATCTAAGAGGTAGAAATAGCATTAGCGGAACTCTTTTTCTTTTTTTTAACTATTTTCAACGATCTTTTTCTTGACCATAGGACACTTTTACTAACAATAAATTGTACAGGTAACTTTACTCGACGATGGTTAACGATTTCTTCCAAGTTTACTTTGCGATTAACTGTAGTTTTGTTCGACCAACGTTTGCTTTCCTTTGCCCCATCGCATTTTCAGGTTTTGCTGATAGACATCTCTGTATAGTAATTCCATGCGAAGCAAAGGATATTCTCAACAGGATGTTACACCAATTGACTTTTTTTGCTGTTTGTTAACTCTATGAGTAAAAAAACAAAGTCTTTACTGACTTTCTTTTCGCTTCTTCTTGTCGGTTACTGGCTAGCTATGTTCGTCGGTTCTCATTACCCACACTATGCCCGCTTTCGGCCTCCCGTATCTGGTTTCGACAAAATGGCCCATTTTGCAGGCTATGCAGGCCTTGCATTTTTACTATCAGCCGTTCTCCATTTTCGATACTTAATTCGATCAGAAGGAAAACCTTCTCCAAAAATCATGTTCTATCTACCGATTGTCGTTTTTTCAATTACGGCAGTCTATGGTGTAATTGATGAGCTATCACAATTTCCAATTCCTGGCCGTAGACCCGATATTTTGGACTGGTACGCAGACCTCGCCGGTAGTCTTCTTGGTTTAACCTGTTTTCAGGTAGCGGTGCTGCTTTTTCGAAAACGTTCTTTCTTTTCGTTCTATTTTCAACCAACGCCTGAAGAAACCTGACCTAAGAATTATTGGATTAAACCAACGGCCTCCGCTGGCCTTTGGCGAGTTCCTCAAAGAATCGACCAAACCTTGATATAAAATGGAAGCTGGTTACCAATAATTAGGTGTTGGAGGGTGGTACTGGTTTTGATCGATTGTCTTAAACCAGTCAATTGTCTGAAGGATTCCCTCGCGTAGTGGTGTCGTCGGCTCCCACAACAGCAACTGTTTAGCCTTGGAAATGTCAGGTCGCCTACAAATCGGATCATCGGCTGGCAGCGGCTCATGCCTAACTTTAGAAGAAGAATCCGTCACTTCGAGGATAAGGTCGGCCAGTTGGGCAACAGTTGTTTCTTGGTCATTTCCAAGATTAACAGGGGACGAACACTCCTCAGGATGGTCCATTAAACGAACTAGCCCCTCAATGAGGTCATCTCGGTAGCAGAAAGACCGTGTTTGAGTTCCTTTGCCAAAGAGAGTCAAAGGTTCTCCAGCAAGTGCTTGTCGGATAAAGTTAGAGACAACTCGCCCATCAAAAGGGTGCATTGTCGGGCCATAGGTATTGAAAATTCGTGCAATCCTAACGTCAACATGGTGGTTTCGTTGGTACTCGGTAAAGAGAGTCTCTGCTGCCCTTTTCCCTTCGTCGTAGCAGGCCCTTGGCCCGATTGGATTCACATTACCCCAGTATGACTCCTTTTGTGGATGCTCTTTGGGGTCGCCATAAACCTCGCTTGTTGAGGCTTGCAATATCTTAGCACGACATCGTTTTGCCAAACCGAGGGTGTTAATTGCTCCAAGGACTGATGTTTTTAAAGTCTTAATTGGATTATATTGATAATGACCTGGAGCGGCGGGACAGGCAAGATTGTATATTTCATCAACTTCAAGCCATATAGGCAATGTAATATCATGTCGGATAAATTCAAAATTTTCACAAGGTAGAAGGTGGTTAATATTTAGTTTTTGGCTGGTGAATAAGTTATCAAGACAAATAACATCATGCCCCTGTTCGACAAGCTTTTCACAAAGTCGTGCCCCTAAAAAACCAGCTCCACCTGTTACCAAAATTCTTTTAACCACTGTCAATATTTTTTCCCTGCGAAAATAGAGAGTGTCTGCTTATTGAAACAATTGCAGGATCGAACAACTCTTTAGGCCTTAATAATTTTCTCTCGATCGACCGTAACCTCTACTGTAGCATTTCGAGTGTCGACAACCAAGTCAGAGTGCTCAACAATGAACGGATAATCATAACAGGAATGATCGGTCGCAATGAGAACACAATCTTGATTTTGCAAATATTCTTCTGTTAACTCTTTGCTACCGAGTTCTGGAACGCAGAAGCTACGCATTTTCGGAAGAACAGGAATATAGGGATCATTATAAGTAATAACAGCACCACGTGCTGCAAGTAGCTCAAGCAATTTGAATGAAGGGCTCTCGCGTGGATCATCGACATCCTTTTTGTAGGCGACACCCAAAATGGCAATTTTGCTACCTTTGATCGGCTTTTCATGTTGGTTCAACGCTTCACCAAGTCGTTCAACAACGTACTGTGGCATTGAGGTGTTAATTTCTCCTGCAAGCTCGATAAACCGCGTTGACATTTCGTGATTGCGGGCGACCCATGACAAGTAAAAGGGGTCGATTGGTATACAATGGCCTCCGAGCCCCGGACCGGGGTAAAAGGGGGCAAAGCCAAATGGTTTTGTCTTGGCGGCGTCAATAACCTCCCAAATGTCGATGTTTAATTTATCGAAAAGGATTTTGAGCTCATTCACCATAGCGATGTTAATTGAACGATAAGTATTCTCCAAAATTTTGCACGCCTCTGCAACTTCGCAAGTCGAAACGGGAACAACTTCGACAACTGCTGCAGAATAGAGTTCAACGGCTAGAGCACTACTTTTTTTTCCGAGACCACCAACGACCTTGGGGATACGGCTCGCTGAAAAATCGGGGTTTCCTGGGTCTTCCCGTTCTGGGCTGTAAGCAAGGAAGAAATCTTCTTCAGCCTTTAGTCCCGTTGTAGACAGAATAGGCAACATGACATCGCGCGTCGTACCTGGGTAGGTCGTGCTTTCAAGAACTATCAATTGACCCGGCTTAAGACGTTGTGCAATCTCGCGGGTCGTCTGTTCAACATAAGAGAGGTCGGGGGTGCGCCCCTCACCAAGAGGAGTAGGAACGCAGATAAGAATGACCTCTACCTCGGCCAGTTTGTTCATGTCAGTCGTCGGTACAAAACGTCCTTCGGCTGTATATTTTTTAATCCAATCGGCTTGAATATGGCCAATATAACTTTCTCCTGAAAGAAGTTGATTGACCTTGGATTGATCAACATCAAAGCCGACTGTTGAATAACCGGCCCGAATAAATGCTTGAATGAGGGGAAGGCCAACATACCCAAGGCCAATAACCCCGATTTTTGCTGTTTTATTCTTAAGATTTTCCGATAACTGCCGATCCATATTTTTTCTACTCTATTTTAAGAAAGAAGTGAGCTCCATGAGTCGTGTTACATTCTAATTGCTCCTTCTGTGAATAACATACCTAATGCCAAAAATGCTCTTTTTCAAGCCTTCCCCTTAAAGCGTAGAGTGAAACAAGCATGTTCCCCAAGCAAAAGTGATTAACTCCCTTTCTTGGAGATCCGACATAAAAGATATTGGATCTAAATCTGGAGTACTCTCCTTTACCGTACTCCGTAGGACAAGAAATTCATCTAGACAAAAAAGGGCAATTATGTAAACCTGAGGTCTGAAAACTTCTTTCGCTCTCTTTTTACATGAAAATCCCAATGATACTTCGACTACTCGTAGCTCTATTTCTTCTCCCTGTCATGCCGTTGTCCCTTTGGGGGCAACAAGATTTCCGAATGGAGACTGAAGTATTTCAAGGGAGCGCAAAAAATCCGGTCGCACGACACCTTTTGCTTTACAAAGATGGTCTTTTTTATAATTTTCGGCAATCGGAAACGGCCGAAGTGACCATATTGGATCTGAAAGAATCTCGTTTGATATTGGTTAACGTAGAAAAGAAGATCAAATCGACCGTTTCGACAAAATATCTGGAAAACTCAATGGCAAGTATTCGCACCCACATGTCGAGTAAAGTCGAAAGATCCGATTGGAACAGTCCGACCAGACTATCGGTTGAAAAAAAAACGGCTACTGAAATAACTCTAAGCAACCCAAGCTTAACCTATGAAATTTCGGGCATTCGCCCTCTTTCTGAGGAACTCGCTGAAAAATACCGACAGTTCTCAGACTGGCATACTCGCATTAATGCAGTTCAGTTCCAAATTGCCCCTTTTGCAAGATACCAGCTCAATGATCAATTAGCGGCAGAAGGGTTATTTCCAAAACAGATCCAACGTGTAGAAATACTACCAAATAACCAAAAGCAGATTGTACGTAGCACACATCTAGTCGACTATAAAATTCTTTCGACCGATTCTAAGAGGATCTCTTCGGCAAACAATTATGCCGCCTCGTTTAGAGAAATGAAACTTTCAGAATATTTACAACAAAAATAATTTTGTTGTCTCTTTTAAAGAATTTTCTTAAAAAGCTTTGCCCTTTGTTGCAAATTTGCGCGCACCGCAAAAGCTTTTCATTTTTCTTATACTTAACAATATTTACAGCTTAAGCATTTAGCCTAGACTTCCGATACTCTCCATTACTAAGTTATTGCTTGTTTACGCAGACTTTCAAGTTTACCTAGGCCACCAATAGCAAGGAGTGCTCTTTAAATGGTTCATCAAGGATCCTCATTCCGAAACCTTAAAGATCTAAAAAACTATGTCTATCAAATGCTTTGTGAATTGAATGATTTTGAATTAGGTGCTTTTCCTGTTGTCGAGAGCATCTTAACCCGTTCGGGAACACCATGCGGCATTTATTTTTGTATGCACGGACCGCGCTCAGTCCGACTAAATGCGATATGGGAAACCGAGAGAAACACCATACTATTCTATGGTTCCACCGGAGAAAGAGAACTCAAGTCGGTTCTCGTGGGAGCGCCATCACTTGAAAACGCATAACCATTGGGGGAATCAATAACAACTGAAACAAATACCTATTGTTACTTATTATTTACCCTGCAATTAACGACATGGATCGTTGTTACTTGTTCTACTCATAAACTTTACAACATTAAACACGGAGGTTCTCATGCTTGTTCTTTCTAGGAAAGAAACTGAACGTATTAAACTAGGTGACGATGTCACTTTAACCATAATCCAAATTTCTGGTGACAAGGTTCGGCTAGGTATTGAAGCCCCGAAGAATGTCCTTATTTTACGAGATGAGCTCAAACCTCACGAAGAAAAGTCTGTCCCGCTACCTTTACCTCTTGCTTCGTAGACATGGCCTCGTCTCAGTTACTGCTCTGACTCGTTTGAAAAGGTTACGTTTTAACAATAATAAAAAAACCCGAGTTTACTCGGGTTTTTTTATTATTTTCCAGTTTAATGGGCAACTGACTAGCCACCGATAAGATTGCTCCAAGAGAGGCCCTCTAGACTAGCACTCAGGCCGAATTGATTTCAACTGAGCAGTATAGTCCATACGGTCTTCACCGTGCCACAAAGGCAATCCTAATTCAACACGTCGGCGAAGCTCTTCAATTTTAGCCTTTGAACCAGCAGGGGCAGTTGTCCCCTTGAACTCATCAGAACTTTGAGGACTAAAATCTTCATCATGCCCAAATTTGATAATCGCTTCAAATACGTTCTGCACTCTTTCCATCGTTATCTCCAATATTCTTCAAAATTGACTATACACAAATAGCCCTAACCTTTCACACTGCCTTTTGGCCTTCCTGTCGCTTTCAACAGAACCTTGCGACACACTTGCAAAATCGCCCAAGCATCACCTACCCATTGCAGTTGCCATCTTCATGTGGAACATACTGCTTTATGTGTACAGGCTTTTGACATTCGCCACTCAACCATCTCTGCACTTCTGCTTCTCTTCGATTCCTAGCCTTTTATCTTTAGCAGATTTTGAGTAACTAAGCGATTTACGGGGAAAATAAAATCAGTATCCAAGCTCAGGATGGCCCACCGTTCGCTTACTGCGAAAACAGACGAAAGATATTTCGACGTTAGAGCCGCCCCAAAAATTTGTACTGGCGAAAAATGGCGATTAACCACTATCGCATCATTCCCCCCTCCTACACAGCGGAAAGAGAACCTTGTATACACAGAAGGCGATAAAAACACAACGCCAGTTGCATCTCACAAAGTTCTACCGTTACTTAGCAAAAGGTGGACTAAAAAAACTCACACAAATTAAAAGTATCTGTAGAAAACTACAGTATTTATGCTTTATATACGACCAGTCCCCTTGAAATATTCATAAAAAGGGGAGAAATCGCTCGCTTCTTTTAAAAAAATAGCTCGTGATTGGTCGTCGACTTATTATTTACACAACATAAATGAAGTCAACCTTTTTTCTTTCCCTATTTTAACAATTTTCAGTTTTTGAGGAAAGATTCTTGTCCACAGCCCTATATCTCTCGCCTAGAACGGCGGCCTTCTTGGTCTCTCCTACCCCAAAAGCCAATAAAAAGAGAGTGTCAGTGACCAAAGGTTCACTCAATCGTCGGTAAAACAAGTGATGGAGGCAAGGGTAGACCAGAAAGGAGCAAAATTAGCTCATCAATCCAACATTCGAGTAAAGTTGACTGATTGATATTTGCATGCACTTGGTCGATTACCTCAAATGTCCTCTCTATGCAGGCTAGAAGTCGGTCTTGGTACTCTTCTAACAATTCCCGACTTGAATGCCCTCTCTCAACGAGCCGTGTTAAACGCATTCGAAAATGCTCGGCGGCAAAATCGCAAACCATGATCATACGTTCTCGGCGCCGGCTCGACTCTTTGCCAGCCTGCTCACAGAAATGACCTACCAGCTTAATAGTTGAGTCCCGGTTCCCTCCCACTTTTTCAAGCAATTTCCAAAATTCTTCATAAAACTCTAACACTTCTTCATCTAAAAGTTGCTCGGCACGCGCCATACTTCCGTTCCCATAACAAGCAATCCTTGCTACCGTTTGAGGATCTGCTTTTTTGTATTTTAAAAGTAGTTGTTCAATCTCAGATTTTCTAAGTTCGCCAAAGCGAACTATTTGACAGCGAGAGCGAATTGTCGGAAGCTGTTTCTGTTCACTACTGCTTAAGAGAATTAAGAGGGCTTGAGCAGGGGGCTCTTCGAGCGTTTTAAGCAGCGAGTTTGCCCCTTCAGCATTTAAATAGTCTGCGTCCTCGATGATTCCCACTTTGTAGCGGCCAGATGGCTTTAAGGAGATAAAATGGCATAATCCTTCACGCATTCGATGTTCTCGGTCACCAATAAATTTCTCGACTGGCAAAAAGCTCTTCTCAGCCGGTTTGCGAATGACCTGAACATCAGGGTGACTCTCTGAATGAACCTGCTGGCAAGAAGAGCACTGACCACATGCGTTGAGCCCCTCAACTTCTTCACATATCAAGGCCTGTGTTAATAGGCGGGCAAAGAGCCCTTTTCCAACACCAGAGGGCCCCACAAACAAGTAAGTACTGGCAAGCCGATTGTTTGCTAAACCTCTTCGAAAAAAATCGACGTTTCCTTGATGGCCAAGTAATTCATTCCAGATCATTTGGGTACCATACTCTTCTCTTTTTCCTGGTAAAGTTCCCGTATTTCAGCAGCTATTGCCTCTTCTGGACGATCAGCCTGAATCAAAAAAAACTTCCCGGGATGCTTTTTTGCCTCTATTCGGTACCCTTCACTCACTCTTTGAAAAAAAGAGAGCCCCTGTTGCTCCATACGATCTTTTGGCCGTGAGATTCTCTCAGCAGCCACTTCTGGTGAGAGGTCAAAGACAAACGTCAATTCAGGAGAAGTGCTTTCTGTTGCAAATCTTCCAATATCCCAAAGTTTTTTAACGTCAAGATAGCCGCCATAGCCTTGATAGGCAATATTTGCCAACAAAAATCGGTCAACGACAACTATTTTGCCCGCCTCAAGAGCTGGTCGGATAATTTCATGGACCATCTGTGCGCGAGCCGCCATGTATAAAAACATTTCAGCACGTCGTCCTATTGAGGCCTCATTGGTATCAAGCAACAGATGGCGTATTTTTTCACCCAAAGGTGTCGATCCAGGGTCTCGGCAAAGAAGTGGGGTTTTCCCCGTCGCTTTTAGCCAATCGGAAAAGAGCCTAAGCTGTGTTGATTTACCCGAACCATCAATACCATCAAAACTAATAAACATACCAACCTCAAAAATAGAACCCCTCTTCAAGATATTCTAAGGGAGACGGTAAGAAAAAAAAGCCCCTGAAACGGATGGCAAAGCCTCTCTTATCTGCAACCTTACCCTTTGGTACTTTTCGAAGAGCCCTTTGATAAGCGTTTAGGACTTTTAGGGGTAGTTTTTTTTGATGTTTTTTCAAGATTCGTTTTTAGCTCGGTGTCGAAACCATAGAGTGTAACCATTTTTTGTGCCTCTTGGGCAACCATATTCTGTAGAGCCTTGGGTTTGAGAACTTTTGCATGGCCACCATACCCCAGTATCCACCAAACAATTTCATTGAAGCCGGCAACCTTAGCCTGGAAAAGGATTGAACCGTCTCTTCTTTCGATAATTTTTTGGGTTTTATGCCAAAGGACGTCAGAAACATTACGGGCAACCAATGGGCTAAACTCAATTTCGATTGAGGAGACAGGCTTTTCGTTAATAATACTCCATGCGTTTCCAAGGTATTTTTCAACGGTAAAGCCTTTGATTCGCTGAAATTTCTCAGAGGTTATTTCCAGATTGAGAATCCGACCTACGTTGAAGGTTCGAACCTCTTGATGGAGTGAAGATCGCCCAATGACATACCAGCTCCGTCGACTAAAAAGGAGCGAATAAGGAGCAAGTTTTGTCTGGAGTACTTGATTGTCAGTATAGCTGTCGTAGGAAATACGAATCATCTTTCTCTCTCCAACAGCTCGCATTAGATGTGCGTAAGTCCGCTTTTTTCCCTTCAGGGGGTTCGTTGTGTCAAGCTGAATATGCACACGGTCTGTCAGCCGTCTAAGATAATCCCGAAGACGTTTTGGAAGAACATTTTCCAGTTTGATAGCCGCCGCGCTCGCTGCCTCATAGAAGGGCAGGCTTTCTTGATCCCCAAGTTCATGGCATAAAACAATTACCGCCAAAGCTTCCTCAGTGGTGAAGTTTGTCGGCGGTAAGAAATAAGTCCCTGGTACACAATAATTCCCCGTTTCTGGATCACAAAAAAGGGGAACACCTGCCTCTTTTAAAGTTGCTAAATCGCGGAACATTGTTCGGGAACTCACCCCACATTCTTGGGCAAGTTTCTTAGCGGTGTACCCCCTGCCACCCTGTAGTGCCCCGAGTAGTTTGACGAGACGACTGATTCGGTCGAGATTCATTGAGCCCCTTCTCATGGTTGTCTAAATTTGGAAGTAATTTTACCTCTTTACCCGGTTCTGCCAGCTGCATGTTTCCCCAAGAATACTTGGTAGCCTCTTTTTCTTCTACTGACAGACTTTGTGGTTTTAGTAATACTGATCGGTCCGCATCAGGTACTGCCAAGGCAATCCGTCGAGGGGTAGATAGGTTTTCCTCGACAACAGGGTCTGGTAAAATTGGCAAAACTGCTGGCGGGGTTCCTTTATCATCTGGTGAATCAATAGCAGGCGTTGGAATTGGCGCCATCTCAATTTCTCCGGGAATGGTACCACCGAGAAGTTCATCTTCAACACCCTGAGGAACGACACCTCGGCTAATGACACCTGGTCGTGTCCAGCCATAGTTGATTTCTCGACTTGCTGAGCGACGACGGGAATTTTCTTCGGCATCCCAATACGCTTTGTCAGGCCAAGGCCCTTCTGAAAGGTAAATATTATTGTACTCAAGAAGGGAGCCTTTACGATAGTGAATTCCTGTGATCGCTTTATTGTAATCACAGAGGGCCCGGTAATATGAAATCCTCGCATCTGCTTGACGACGTAGAGCGTCCAGAACAAGGTCAAGTGTCGCTTTACCGTTGTTGTAAAGAGCCTGCACCGATTCAACTTCTTTCTCAGCAGCAACGATTCGGTTAAAATTCGTCTTTGCTAGTTGATAATGGCTATCTAATGCTCGAATGTCCATCGTTAGTGAGTGGGAAAGGTTAAGCTCCATATCTTCAAGGCGAGCATAGGCTCGGGCTAGTTTTAGTTCGACATTGCGGACGCCTGCTAGCTCTGCTCGAAGACCAAACTTCGGCGGAGTGACCTCAAGACCAATTCGAACCTCTTGATAACGCCCTTCGGTTAGCTCGTCCCATGCCTGTGAACCGTCCGCTGGAAAGTTCAGCCCTTTTCGCTCTGAAGCGATTAACTGATCCCCCACGCCTAACCAGCGGTAAAGTGCGGTAACATCGACTCGCGGTAATAATTTGTTACGGGCCGCAATCATTTCAGTCTCATGTTGTTTAATTGTCCATTTCTGTCGGCGTAGTTCGACCGATCGGGCCAATCCTTCGGCGTGGATCTCATTCCAATCGAAAACAATTTGAGCCGTCGTCGGTTCGTCAATTGGCCGAATAAGACGCCCATCGGTCGCAGCGAGACCTAGCAACCATCGGAGGCGATTTTCTGAATCATAAACCCCCTTGAGAGCAGTCTCGACTTGGGCACGAAATAGAAAATATTGGCCACGAGCTTGGGCCTCGGCTTGTGAAGGCTTAACCCCCCCTTTCCACTCTTCGTGCACAATTCGCCAAGTGACCATTGCTGAATCTCGCCCAGCTTTTGTCGTTTCAAGGTTACGATAGGCACAGCTTAGGTCCCAGTACGCATTTTCAACATCCCGTACAAGATTTCGAACAGCTCCCTCAAAGTCAGCAAGACTGATATCTTCGCGAATACGGGCCAAAACAACAGGAGCACGATTGACTTGAGTTCCCGCCCCTTGCATCAATGGCTGCCTAACCTCGGCCTCCAATTCAGTTGTCCAAGCGCTTCTAAGGGCCTGAAAGGTACTATTGCTAGCACTGTAAGCATATTTATTTCGAGCAATAAAGGTCGTACCAGTAGCACTCTTTTTACTTAACTCAAAGTCAGCAGTTCCTGTGTCTTGAGCTGAGACAGACCCAAAGAGGGTCACGTTTTGTGGACGATCGGTCGTCTGCCAGAACGCCTTTGTACTAAACTGAGCATCGAATTCTGAAAGGGCAGTTTCAACACCAAAGGAATCACTAGAAACAATCGACGGGTCATAGACAGTTGAAGAACCGTCAGCGAAGCTTAGAAGACCATCCGGTGCCCCCGAACTGGCCGACCCCCCTAGGTTTCTTATAACTTTGCTGTTATGCATGGCGGTGTGAACTGCTTCTTCAAGAGTTAAGTCCCACATGTCGACATCTTTTGGGTCGGTAAGGACTAACGGGGCCTGAGCTTCGGTAACCTCTTCGAGGCTAACCATCTCAACATCGGGATATTCAATATCGGTCGCCGTATCGAGGTAGTAGGAGAGATCTCCATCGTCGCGAAGATAAAAAGGCTGGGTTGGGTGGCAACCTGTCAAAAACAAGATGGCTGCACAAAACACGGGCAATAGAGAGATTTCCCCTGTTAGGCGATAATTATTCCAACTCAAAAATCGGGGAAGGACGCCAGAAATGGTCAATAAGCTCATCGAATGAATTTCCTAATATAATCATTAGGCCGCCCCTATCGCATTCAACCGACGAGGGAGGCAACAACAACCAATAATCCACACCCCAAGCGTGAATTCATCGTGTTAATTGTCCCCCTGCGGACTGATCTGCCACTGATTTCTAACTAGACAAACCAACCGTCAAACTCATCATCGTCACCCTAAGCCGCAAACATTAACTCTGTTGTGAATATTTTCTACATAAAAACAAAAAAAGGCCTCAAGCATTAAAGCTTGGGGCCTTTTTCGAATTTCACTACAATTTCATATAAACTAGCAGGAGATTTTAACAAAAACTCAATCCCCAATTACCAGCTATTCTAAAAGCCTACTCTTCTAAAATCCAGCTTCCTGAAAACCAGCCATTTTGAATATTCATAAAATTTGACTGCAACGAAGCGTCAGAATTCCATTTTTCAGGTAGGCGTATTCCTTTTGATTGAATTTCGTCTTTGAAAAGGGAACTGAACTTTTTCTGAATAGCAGTTTTAATGGCAACCTGAGCCGCATCAAGTCGCTCGACTTTTGGGAAAAATACCTCCACTTCGCCCTCACGGGTAAGCGTTGTACCCTCTTCGGTCTTCTCAACATTATAGCCCGCAGTGATAAGGATCTCCTCACGGATAACCCGTCGACCATCCTTAAAGCGGGTACCCTTAAGAGAAAACTGGATTGCCTGGTTGTCAAACTGGACACCGACCGGCTGGTTTGCCGCAAAAGTGATCTCCCATGGGTTTTTTTCTTGAGTAATCTCAAGCTCTTCTGGAATTTCTTGTTTGGCATCAGTTAACATCTGGACCAATTCTTCGTCAGTTAGAGTGACACCACCGAGTAGACTCTCAAGAAGGTTAACGACATATGATTCGTGAAGCTGAACCACGAGATCACTCTTGCCTGCAGGTAGCTTTTCAGGTAGTCCAGGAGCACCTAACTGAAAACTATTAGCTTGTAACCAGATTGCATAGAGACGTTCTTCGGTCGTTCGAAATTGGAGTTTTTCAGGGAATTGGCCACGCCGAACCAATGGAGCTTGAAAATTTGAAACAAAATTTTGATTCGCCTCTGCAAGTTTTGGTGCTAACTCAGAAGCGACTTCTCCTTTAAGGCGGTCAGCGGCTCGCTGCGCCAAAAGGTATTCGGTTTTGGGTTTTTTATAATCGACCTGCCCTTTTACCGCACGGTACATGAGGCGTGGTGCCGAAATACCAGTAACTATCGATTTTGTCTTGGCAGAAGCGGTTAACTCCTTAGAATGAAGGCCCTCTTTAGTAAGAAAAACCTCCTGCTCACCAGTGATTGAGGTTTTGCCACTGGAGTAGACTACTACACGACGAGCAACGCTGGTGTTCTCCGATTGGACCTGGGTATCAACAGTAACAGCCAAAACAGCCCGATTGTTGTTTGGTTTAAGGTTTAGGGAAACGTTACTTGTGCTCATTCCCTGGCCAGTAATTGAGGCTCCTAGGACAAACTCGTTAATATCAACCTCTCGTCTGTCGGTTCTTTTAACTGCTTCAGTCAAAAGAGCTTCGGAAGCTCGGAAAAACAGGTTTGGACGGGAAAGTTGCTTACGGGCTTGGGCAACAAGCTTTTCAGCCTGCCCGGTACGAGTAAACCAGCCAAGTTTTCGGCCAATTCCAGTCGTGACTTCAAGAGTTGGGTCGCTTTCAAAGCTTTTGAGAAGTCCTATAAATTCGGTAAGCTGTGTTTGATAAGTCTTTTCACCATCGGTGTCGGCGGCAAAAACAGCACGATCCCAATATTGCCGTAAAGAGGTTTGCAATGCCAAGAAAGGAGCTCCTTCCAGACCTTCCTCGTTTGCAGTTAATTTCATTTGCAAACGACTGAGTTCACGGAGGTCAGGGTTTTCAGATAGAAGCCCACTGCTGAGAACTTCCCACTCAAGGTATTCCCTCCACTTTGCCTCTTCCTCCTCGGTGGTTAATTTTAAGTAAGTGTCAAGTTCACCAAGTGCTGCGACAGCTTCTTTTTTATAGTCGGCAACAATTTCTGGGGTAATTGGCGAAAACTCGCCCTTAGCTTTTTCAGCCATGGCCAATAAGTTAGCCAATTGTTCGGCCGCCATTTTATCATGCCAAACCTGGAGTGTTTCGGCGACTCGGACACAAGTTTCTTCTTCAAGGCCCGGTTCACCACTCTCAAAACGGGCGATGATTTGGTTCACTTTTTTAAGATCTGCCGAGCTACCAAGCTCAATTTGTTCGTGAATATCTTCTATAAGAAGGTATTCAGCAAAACTTCTATCACGATTTTCATCAATCCAAGTCTCGAGTTTTGCAACATCTTCGACGAGCAAATCAGAGAGTTCGTCAGAGGATTCAGTATTCGCCCACAAGATCATCGGCTGAAAGAGGAGAGAAAAAGCAAATAATTGAAGTAGCAATAGCTTACGGCTATTCCTCTTGTGAAAGCACATTCTCTGCATTGAATCTTGCTCCTTGTAACGTGCAAAAATAGTTGATGTACAAAACTGCCAGAGCAATCTTGTGGTGTATGCCAAATCAAAGTCGGCAGTCTCTCAAGAGAAATCTACGTAACCGAAAATTCAGAAAATTTACCTGTTCTGGTGATAATCCCAGATAACCATAATCCCCTATTTTCCCCAGTCTTTCAAGTTGTGTTATTTAAAATTTCCCTCTTTTTCGGAAAACTTGGTAGATATTTTCGGTTTTATTGAACTTATGGCGATCATATTCCGGGCAATTCCCCCTCTAAAAGAGTTTTTCGACCACCTTATTGCCAGCGACGAAACTCACCGTACAATACGTTCCACTCAAATATCATTGAGCAATTGGATTTATCCGTGGCATGAGGCCTTCTCTCTATTTCCGTCCCCCTTATTTACTCTAGGAAGCCACAAAATGCCTTACAGCCCCCCTTCACTGCGCCCCTTTTTTGCTGCTCACTTGAGCCTCACGATTTGCCTGTTGCTGTTACCTCAGCTGAAGGCGGCTCAAGTACCTGCCCACCAGATTTTTACCGACTATGCCGAGGCAAAAAAAAATGCCACGGAGAAAAACGAGCTGCTTCTAGTCGTTTTTTACCCTAAAGATCAAAAAGCAAAAACGATCGACCATTTTGCTAAACTACAAAAAGAAATTGATCGTTCACCAAAATCGATGCCTGCTGTTACCTCTGTCTTCCTGCCAACTGACCACCTAACTCAAACACAAAAAGAAGTATCAAAAAAACGGCCGAAAATCCTCCTTAAAACTGAACCTTTTACGCATCTTCACCAGAAGCCAGGGCTAGCCATACTTGATTTTCGAAATGCGAAATCGTCGACTTATGAAAAAACGATTAGCATCTATCCTTTTCAGAAGGGGCTTCCGTCTGACGAGCATTTCAAGACATTACTCCTTCTTCCTGATGGAACTCTCACCCAACGGACTTTAGTTTTTGCAGTAAGAATTCACCCTGAAAACCCACGCAGTACTTCGGGGGAACCTCTAGAAGTCCTTTTCGATGGTGCCGAGAAACACAGTAACCACCAAGCAAGAATCCGCCTACAGGGCCATCATAACTGGAACCGGCGGTTCCATGAATTTAACGCCTCTCTCCCCCCGGGCATGCTAGCGCAAGAAGTTTGTGCTGAAAGTTGGCCTGGTGAAGATCTCTATACGGCGGCTCTCGAATGTGTCTCTAGCTGGCGGCAATCGAGTGGCCACTGGGAGGCCGTCCGTGGTCAACAAAAATATTTTGGCTACGACATGAAGAGGGGTTCGAACGGGATCTGGTACGCCACCGGAATATTTGCCAAAAGGGGCACTCCTTAAAAACCTTACAGCCAAAGCAACCGGAATAGCCGCTACAACAATAAAGCTTTTGTTGTTTTTTCTAAACATTGCATGTTGTTTTTTGGAAACATGCCAAAGGGGGTGGTACGCTTGAATACTTTTGTCAGTGCGCAAAATAAGTATTTTTTAGATCGATCAGTTTGAGACCAATCGACGACCTTCCATGTCTGCCAGCGAGAAAATTCGAACCCTACATTACTTCCTATTCTTTCAGATACTCTTAACGTTTCTGTTGACAGGTTGTGCGCAGTTTCGTCTTCCAGCAATTGACCCTTCGGGAAATCAAGTATTTTCACCGAATCAATCTACCGTTTTGATCTCCCCCTTCCCTGTTGAACCCGCTTTTCTTGAGCCGGCACCCTACTGTGAACTTCCCGACCCTTTTTTGATTGAATCATCTCCGGTGCTAGGCACACCGACTTACTTGCCGGGGCACTATCCTGTCTCTCAACCGATTTTAGAGATACCTCCGGGAAGACTCAGTCCACCTCTCCTACAAACACCTCAGCCAATTTCAACATATCAACCTGCAGTCGTTACCAACCCTACTCCATTTCAAAACGCTAAAGTCGTTTTAACTCCTCCGAAGGTCGTTGCTCCTGTCGGGAGCGAGGTTATTTTGCTCTCAGGGATTCAAGGAGCTGGTGGACGATATGCCAACAATAAAAAAATCGAGTGGGTCCTTTCCCAAGAATCAGTTGGGAATTTTATCCATATTGACCAACGTGGCTACTCCCTTTTGGGAAATTGGTTAGGGAAAGAAAAAAATGGCCGGCGGGGCGCTGGCTTTGCCATTTCAGAAACAGTTGGTAGTGGACAACTACTTACACGAAACACCCCCTCTCGCCATGATGACATATGGGTTCCTCCTTCTCATACCTGGATTAGCCTGAGTTCGCCTACCGAAGGGGCTAGCTATGTAACCGCTTCGACTCCAAAGCTCAATACAAACTATCACTCTCAACAAACAACGACAATCCACTGGGTGGATGCCAAGTGGCAATTTCCCTCTTCGGCCAAAACCACTTCTGGTAAACCGTACCCATTGACCACTGTTCTTAGTAGAAACAGTAATAACCTTCCTCTTTCCGGTTGGGCTGTTCGGTATCAAATATTGGGTGGATCTGCTGCCGCGTGGAACCCTCAAGGAAGCCAAGCAATAGATATCACTAGTGACTCAGATGGTAAAGCTACGGCACAACTTCTGCCAACGACAAATCAAGGTGGTGTTACCGACATCCAAATTGACCTGTTTCGTGTAGCCGGCAGTCAGGCTCAAGGGGCAAGTCTAGCAACGCAGAGACTCCAAGTTCAATGGTCTGCGCCCAATCTACAGGTTGAAATGAGGGGACCAGAAACGGCGACCGTTGGTGGGCTTGCAACCTATGAAATTATTCTGCAAAACCACGGTACGTTACCAGCAACGAATATCGAAGTTATAGATAACCTGCCTCCAGCACTTCAACTTGTTGAAAGTTATCCTGAAGCTGAAACGTTCGGAACACAACAAAAATGGAAAATCACCAACCTGCCAGCTCAATCACAACAAAAAATTGTACTCAGTTGTCGACCGACCGAACCGGGGGACATTCAGCACTGTGTAAATATTCAAAGCGCTCAAGGGCAGCAGAGCCAAAGTTGCAAAAGAACTCGAATAACCGCTCCAAAAATTGAGCTCAAAATGAATGGGCCAACGACGGCCGAAGTTGGCCAAACGGTTCAATATCAAGTTGAAATAACAAATCTTGGCCAGCAGACCGAAACGAACCTTCTCCTTACAGATACTTTTGACAGTGGTCTTGAGCATAGCTCGGCCAACAGCCCGATTGAGCGTCAACTTGGCCCATTGGCACCCGGTGCGACTGAGCGAATTGGCATTACCTTTAAGGTGACAAAAGAAGGGACGTTATGTCACCGCCTTCAGGTTACAAACAACAGTGGTTATCAAACACAAAAAGATAGCTGCCTAACGGCAACGATGCCTGCCGTTGTCCCGCAACCAAATTATACGATGAAAATTGATGGCCCTTCCAATGGTGTTGTTGGCGAAGTTGTTACCTTTACTGTAACTGTCGACAATATTGGGAATGTTCCACTTACAGAGGTTGTATTGACGAATACCTTTGGCCCGCATCTACTCCCTGTAAATGCAACACCAAATTTTGTCGCAGAACCGACCTTTTTGCAGTGGTCTGTTCCCCAAATTAATCCTCAAATTCGAGCAGTGTGGACAATTCAGTGTCGTTGCCAATCCGTAGCAACACCTGCAGAGAACATCGTTACCCTCGGTTCTAAAGAGCTCTCCCAGAAATCGGCGACTTCCCAAATCAATATTTCAGAAAAGCCGCCTACAGGCGATGCTGGGCAAGGAACATTGCCGGAAACAAACCCAGTACTGACCCTTTCACTAGCTGCCTTGACTGATCCAGTCGTTGTTGGGCAAGTTGCCCGTTATCGGGTTACCATCAATAATATTGGCACACAAGAAGATGAAGCTGTTAGAATTCAGTTTCATTTTCCAGACTCTGTTTTGGAACCAAAAATCATTGGTGCAAGTACCCTCAATCCACCTCAAGCCGGAGCGACTTGTGAACTGGCCCCTATTTTGCGTTTAGGCCCTCAAGACCCCTACAGTTTTCTAATAGAATTAACGCCTAAACAAGTTGGGCAGCTAGAACTTACGGCCAATGCCATTAGCTCACGACAACAACAAGCAATCGGCGCAAAAGATGTTATTACAATCCTTGCAAAGTAAAAGAGTGCCCTCAATAGGAGGATCCTTCTAAGACGATGCTTCGCTTTGCCCTAAGTTATCACCAGACCCCACTTAACTCGCCCCGTGCAAGTCATTGGGATCTCTTTCTTGAACAAACTACAACGACTACCCTACTGACTTGGGCTCTAGATGCCCGGCCTAAAGTCGGCACCCACGTTTCAGCTCTTCCACTGTCGGCCCATCGTCAACGTTACTTGTCTTATTCAGGCTTACTCTCTGAAAGCCAAGGAATAGTCACATTGCAAGAAACAGGGCACTATATTCCTCAGGTTTGGGAAGAGGAAAGAAAAAGTTTCCTTCTCTTTGGGCAAGAGCTTAACTGTTATGCCGAGCTTTTTTTTGTCACGGAAAAAAGGGGCTGGATCATGGCATTTTCTGAGAGTCCTAAAGATCGGCTCCACTCAACAGGAGAAAGGAGTACCGAGTAGTTGCCTTACTCGTTTATGAGGGAGGTCGTTCCTTGTAAAACGATCTTATATTCTTTTTGAGAATGTTCTTCCTGAGTCTCTTTTCCCTCTTTATAGACATTAACAAGGACGAGTTTCTCTTCGCTTTCATGAAGTTCGATTACATTTAACCAGATTTTCCGTCCAGGTAATGCTTGGTACTCGGTCGGTAACGTAATTAAGGCAACCGGATGTTCGCCCTCCTTGTTCCACTTAAGGGGAAGCTTCATCTCTTGGCAAATCCGCGTAATTTCGGCAGTTACTTTCTCCATGGAAAGAGGCCACATTCCAGCATAGACTCCTGTGATGGAGAGAGCCAACTGATTCGGCTCATCGGTCATACTCACCTGAAAATTAATCATGAGATCGGCACCGACACTGCCATGGTACTGCGTATAAAGCTGCAACCCTTCTCGATAAGCCAGAAGGCGTGGCCTTTTAATCTCTTGCCCGAGCATTTTTTTGTTTTCATTTCTTTTGAGGTACTGTGTCGCTAACCAGCCATTTATCTCATCCAGGGTAAACTCGGCTGCCCAATCCTCTGAGAGTCGGGCATTATTTTGAAGCTCTAGAACTTTGCGTTCAAACTCATGACCGTTCTTAAGCTGGTATTCTTCACTCTGATTAATGACTTCGTAGTACTCTCGTCTTTGAAATGTCAGTGCACGATAAACCGAGTAGACAGTCAACGAGAGACAGCTCGAAGCGATAAGAATCCCGAGAAACAGCTTTTTTTTAAATGGTGAATCTAACAACGGATTTCCTATCTGCTATAGGGAAGGCTCAAAAATTTCACGGAGATTAGCCACGATGGGTTATCTCCTTATTACACTCAGACTTCAAGTTATCGACTTAGACGAAACGAAGCAATCCGTATTTCTTTTTTCCACTTCGTAGGATAACCGTTCCACCTGCAATAAGGTGATCTCCTGTAACCCTTGCCTCTTGCTCGGCAACTCGTCGATTATTGACATAAGCACCTCCTTGAGAAATTATCCGCCGTGCTTCTCCTTTCGATTTTGCCAATCCAGCTTCAACCATGGCCATTGTTAATTCAAGGCCCTCTCCCGAAAGCTCTTCTTTTGAAAGTTCCTGACTTGGCACCTCTGCGAAAATTTCGCGTAGCTCTTCTTCGGAGAGATCATTAATTTCGGCCCCAAAAAATACTTCAGTCGCTCGCAGTGCCCCCGAAAGGCCATCTTTTCCATGGACTAACTCGGTCATCTCTTGGGCAAGCCGTTTCTGGCTTTCACGACGATAAGGCTCATTTTCGCGAGAGGCATCCAGAGCAACGATCTCTTCTTGATTGAGTTCGGTTAAAAATCGTAGACATCTACCCACATCAACATCCGCGACGTTAATCCAATATTGGTAGAAAGCGTAGGGGCTCGTTTTGGTCCGATCGAGCCAGACCGTTCCTTGTTCGGTCTTTCCCATTTTAGCCCCTTCCGAATTCGTCAATAATGGGCATGTCATGCCATAAAGCTGGCCACCTCCCATGCGGCGACCTAGATCAATACCGGCGGTAATATTCCCCCACTGATCACTTCCACCACATTGTAGCTGGCAGTCGTATTCTTTTTGAAGATGAACAAAGTCGTATGCCTGAAGCAACATGTAGCTAAATTCGGTATAACTTAACCCTCCATCTTCTCGACCAAGTCGATTCTTAACTGATTCTTTGGCCATCATGACGTTCACCGGAAAGTGCTTTCCAACATCACGTAGAAAATGGAGGTACGAAAGACCGCCCATCCAATCGTAATTGTTCACGAGTATGGCACTGTTATCTCCCGATTCAAAGTCAAGAAAACGGGCCATTTGAACTTTAAGCGACTCGACATTATGTTGTAAAGCCTCTTCGCTTAAGAGGTTTCGCTCTTGACTTTTTCCACTTGGATCACCGATCATACCAGTTGCTCCACCGACAAGAGCAATGGGGCGGTGCCCCGCCTGCTGATACCGTCTGAGCATCATTAACTGCAATAACGAACCGACATGAAGACTATCTGCTGTCGGGTCAAAACCGATGTAAAGGGTCCTTTTTTCTTCGTTTAACCATGAGCCAAAATTTTTCTCGTCAGTTGTCTGATGGACCAGACCACGCCAATTCAAATCGGAAAAAAGATTGCTCATTACTTGAGGTTACCTGTTAAAAAAACGGAAATCAAACCTATAAAAAAATTGTTTCATGCCTTGATTATTGTAAGGGCCTCTTCCCCCTTCGAAAAGAGAGGATGACAAGTTCTTTTCCCTTTGCTTTTTAACATTCAAATATAAAGAGAAGCGGAATAAAGAAAGTCGGGCGACACATCTCGGTTTGTACCCTCTAAAAATAGGAATTAAAGGGCTAGGCTTTCAATAAACCTCTCAGTCAATATCTCAAAGATACCTGCAAGGTACCTACTAAAAAAGCGTTTTCCCTCTTTCGAGAAAAAACGCTCTACGGCCACTCTTTACAATTGATAGTGTTTACTTATTAACATTATTTATCATGTAACGCGAAAATCTCATCCCCTCTTCTTTCATTAGGTCTTCGACCTCATCAGCAGTCCTTGGCAGGTTAATTGAGAGGTTTTCATAACCATCTTTGGTTACCAATATATTATCTTCTATGCGGATTCCAATCGCTTCATTAGCGATATAAATACCAGGCTCGATTGTTATGACCATTCCTTCTTCAAGCACCCCCAAGCCACCGACGTCGTGAACATTAAGGCCAACTGAATGTCCGATACCGTGCATAAGAAAACGACGAACTTCTCGACGAGTCTCTACCATGCCAAGCTCTTTAAGTCCCTTAAAAATTTCGTCATTCGCTTTTGCAAAGACCTCCCCTGTTGAAACACCCGGTTTGACCAATTTGGTCGCCTCCGTATTTGCCTTGAGAACAATCGCGTAAATTTCCCGCTGTCGTTCTGTGAATTTCCCGTTAACTGGAAAGGTTCGGGTAACGTCGGCCGTGTAATTTTTGTACTCAGCACCAGCGTCGACAAGGACGACTTCATTGTTACGCGTGTAGCGATCATTTCGAGACCAATGCAGAATACAACTGTTCGGTCCTGACCCGACAATTGAACTATAACCCGTATCTTGTGCGCCGTTGAATCGGAACACATACTCGAGAATCGCCTGCAATTCGAACTCGTTCAGCCCTGGTTTGGCGCTTCGCATAAGCTCTTTATGACCTTCACAAGAAATCATTGCCGCCCGTCGAATAAGGTCAACTTCGTAGGCTGTTTTAACCCGCCTTAGACTATGGACAATACGACTAGCCGGTTTGAGGGACAATGCAAGTCCCTCTAGCCGTTCACCAAACTCATCGTGGTTCTCTTCTGAATCATAATAGACGGTCTTTACGTTTTCGAGAAGTGGCTCAAACTCTCGTTGAAAGCTAACTTCGTCTCGAGTGTCGTCAATTGCAGAAACCTGCCTCGCCCCATCGACACCGAGCGTTTGAGCATCCCAGAGAATTTTTTCCTTGTTCTGCCTAGGGAAATAGAGACGCGAACTTGTCTCTCCTGCGGCCTTCTTGAGGAGAACAACCCCACCGGGGTCGTTAATCCCGGTAAGATAATAGAAATTATCGAACTGCCGAAAGATGCCTCGCAAGTGGCCCTTCGAGTGATTCCCACGAACAATTAAGATTGAGTCGTCTTCCATTTGAGCGAAAACTCTTTCCCGACGCTCAACAAGATCTTTTCGAAGACGTTCATCAGTTTTGGGAGTCTGATCGGCTAGACGCTCTTGACCTTTTGCCGGCAGGACAGTACCACCAGAAAGGAATGTAGCATAGCTTAAAAACAAGACTGCGGAGAAAAAAGTGTAGCGCTGCATAGAGTAAGAAATCCTATTTGTAAAAGAGAATTTTCTAAACGAACAAAGAGGTAGATTCTATCCTAGTTTGCTCTACCTCTCGTTTACAGACTCTATTTCTAAAATAGCGAATATTTCAGATTATAAAATGTTCTCCGCCTCTTTAGGGGGTGTAGTGAAGTGCCCTAAAGCTTGCCGCGATTTTGTTAGTGGAGTATTTAGTCTTTGGCAACTCACTTCCGTTTAGGTTTACCATTTTTTAAGGCAGCTTGAGCAGCAGCGAGCCGAGCAATTGGAACTCTAAAAGGAGAGCAGCTCACATAGTCGAGCCCTGTCTGATGGCAAAACTCGATACTTGCCGGGTCACCACCATGCTCACCACAGATACCGACTTTAAGCTTTTTCTTCTCACTTCGCCCTTTAGCAACCCCCATCTCGACGAGTTGACCGACGCCGGTGGTGTCCAGTGAAACGAATGGATCGACCAACAGGATCTCTCGCTGAAGATAATCAGGCAAGAAGGTGCTAATGTCGTCACGACTATAGCCAAACGCCATTTGAGTGAGGTCATTCGTTCCAAAGCTAAAGAAGTCGGCGTGTTCGGCGACTTCATTTGCAGTCAAAGCAGCACGAGGAATTTCGATCATTGTTCCAATGGAAATATCAAGCTTTCCTGTGTACTTTTTGGCTTTAATTGTTTTGTCAATTGTCGCCTGAGCTTTGGCCCGCAACATTTTAAGCTCACTTGCTGTGCCGACGAGCGGAATCATGATTTCGGGTTTAGCATCGACTCGTTTCTTCTTGCAAGCGATCATTGCTTCGACGATAGCCTGAACCTGCATTTCAAGGATTTCAGGATAGGTCACACTCAATCGGCAACCACGATGGCCCAACATAGGATTCATTTCGTGCAGTTGAGCAACCCGTTGTTTTACGACAGCCGGCTTGACACCTAGAAGGGTCGCCAACTCGTTCTGGCTTTTGGTGTCGTGTGGTAAAAATTCATGCAAAGGTGGATCAAGGAGACGAATCGTAACTGGCAACCCCTTCATCGCGGTGAAAATGCCTGCAAAATCTTTTCGTTGATGTGGCAGTAACTTTGCAAGAGCTGCACGACGAGCCGGCTCTTCTTCGGCCAAAATCATCTCTCGCATAGCGAGAATACGATCTTCCTCAAAGAACATATGTTCAGTTCTACAGAGGCCAATCCCTTCAGCACCAAAGCTACGTGCCCGCTTCGAATCTGTTGGTGTGTCGGCATTTGTTCGAATAGCCAAAGTCCGATAGTTATCGGCCCAACTCATAACCTTATTGAAGCTTCCAGAGAGCTTGGGCTCTTTGGTCGCCAGGTCACCTGCAATCACTTCACCTGTAGAACCATCAAGCGAGAGGGTATCTTTGTGGGTGAAGGTCTTTCCATTGACTGTAATTTTTCGAGCTTTTGCATTAATGAGCACTTCTCCAGCACCTGCAACACAACATCGCCCCCAGCCACGGGCAACGACGGCAGCGTGCGAGGTCATCCCACCGGTACTGGTCAAAATACCGACAGCGCTGTGCATTCCATCAATGTCTTCCGGAGAGGTCTCTTTACGAACAAGAAGTACTTTTTCACCGTTATGGGTCCGTTCAACAGCTTCGTCAGCACTAAAGGCGAGCTTTCCAACAGCAGCACCTGGTGAGGCTGGCAGGCCATGGGTGAGGACTTCGGCCGACTTTTTCGCAGTAGGGTCAAAGCTTGGCAAGAGAAGCTGTGTCAAATCGTTCGCCGGAATACGTAAAAGAGCAGTCTTTTCATCAATCAGCCCCTCTTTAACCATGTCAGCAGCAATTTTGACTGCAGCGGCACCTGTCCGTTTTCCACTTCGGGTTTGCAACATAAAGAGCTTGCCCTTTTCAATGGTAAACTCGATATCCTGCATATCTGTGTAATGGTCTTCCAGAATTTTCTTAATCCCAAGAAGTTCACTATGGATTTTTCGGTTCCATTTAGGCATCTCGGCGACTGGTTGTGGGGTACGAATACCAGCAACGACGTCTTCCCCTTGAGCATTTACGAGGAACTCACCATAAAATTTATTTTCACCCGTTGAAGGGTTTCTTGTAAAGGCGACCCCAGTTCCAGAATCGGCTCCCATATTCCCATAGGCCATCGACTGAACGTTTACAGCTGTCCCCAAAAGCCCCCTGATATTCTCCACCTCTCGATAGCGAATCGCCCGTGGAGTATTCCATGAACCAAAGACGGCCTCAATCGATTTTGATAACTGAACATAAGGATCTTGTGGAAATGCTTCACCTGTGTGCTTTTTGTAAACGGCCTTATACTCATTACACAGTTCGACCATTCCTGAAGACGGAACATCGGCATCGTCGGTGACATTGTACTTGGTTTTTATCGTTGCAAAGGCCGCTTCGAAGAGATGATGGTCGACTCCCATAACGACGTCGCCGAACATATTAATCAGTCGTCGATAGGCATCGTAGGCGAATCGTTTGTTATTGGTCGCATTGGCCAAACCCAATACCGCCTGATCATTGAGACCTAAATTGAGAATTGTATTCATCATCCCAGGCATAGAGACGGCAGCCCCAGAACGAACCGAAACGAGGAGAGGGCTTCTGTCGTCACCAAATTTCTTGGAGAGTTCTCGTTCAAGGATCCGAATATTCTTTCGAACGTCGTCCATTATACCGTTAGGGAGCTTATCTCCCCCTTGTATATATTGGTCACAAACTTCGGTCGTAATCGTAAACCCTGGAGGGACAGGGAGACCAATTTGGGTCATTTCGGCAAGATTCAGTCCTTTTCCCCCTACAATTGCTCGTGGCACCCCTTTGCCCTCGGTCTTTGTTTTACCGAAGTAGTAGACGCTTTTGTATTTAGTTTTTTTACCTGTCTTGGCTTTTGCCATTTCTGGCTCTCCCTTCTTTACGATTTTTTCGTATTGAATAACACGCCATTTACCTCTAGCTAATAAGGAGGCTCGACGATTAGAAACGAATTGCTGAATCAACGCGATCGGCACAGAGAAAGGTCAATAAGGACCATAAAAGTACAAAACAGGAGGGGGCTAAACCGACGGTATTGTACATGGGGTGGGAATCGTCGTCCGAAGTCCGATCGTGGCCAAAACGGCCTTGCTTCGACACAATTTTGACATTCATAAAATGTCTAACAATCCACAAAGTGTAACGAGCGACCAAGTTACCGTCAATTCACATCGGTTCGTTTCAATAAAAAAACTTTTTAATTTATGACTTCTCGTTTCTATTTTTCTACACAATCTCCCCTGTTTTTGCCCCGCCATTTTGGATAGAACCTTGACAGCCTAACCATTATGGCGGAGGCTATCTTTAGAGAAATTTCGCCCTGTTTCACATGCTCAACAACACACTTTATCCCTTATTTTCAAGAGTATACACAAGATTCTAAAAAATTATCATGTCCAAAAAATTATCGGCTGACGAGTATACCAAATCGATCAAACTAAGGTACCACTTCGACGATTTAGATCACGAACGTTTGGCCCGCTACCTCGGGGCTATTAATAAAGAGCCCTTTCTAGATCATCCACCCAAAACCCTTCGGATGGCTTGGGTTACCCCCGAACCACAAGAGGACGGTTCTTTTCTTGTCGATTTTTCGTTTGTCAAAGTTCCACCACAACTGGTTCAGAAATACCATCCTTATGACTTTCAAAAGATGTTAGATACCGGTACAGAGGTAGATATTTCTTAAGATGGCACGACTCCCCTAGGGGGACTATTCCGCCTTAAGCCCAATGGCAAAATAACGAATCGGTGACTCTTCGGTAATGTAGAGAGATCATCTACCCCTAAGGGAGAGGTTATTCTTTACCCTGATATGGGTAGAAAAACAGGTCGATTTTTGGCGAAAATGGTTCTTTTTTTGCCCCAGATTACACCCAAATGACCTCTCTCTGTGAAATTTCGGTGACGATCGGACAATTTTTAAAGGGTCATTTTTATCACATACCAATTTGGGTAATTCGGGAGATATAGAAAACAAAAGAACGATTTCAAAACTGAGTGACAGATCTCGCATAACGGATTACACCCTTTAATTTATAACGGGAGAAATCTAATCCTCTAGAGACTAGAGA